>NZ_WWIA01000658.1 GCF_009870065.1 Streptomyces sp. SID5785
TGCCTGCCCGGTGGCCGGGTCGAGCCGGACGACCGTGCTGCGCGGGGGCGCCTTCTCGCTGTCCGGGGAGCAGGTGAGGTACGGGACGCCGCCGATGACGGCCCGGTCGCAGTCCGCCTTCTTCCAGCGGTACGTCCACAGGGTGCGGCCCGTCCGGCCGTCGAGCGCGGCCACGCTCTTGAACGAGGGGGTGTTGGCGAGGATCCCGCCGTCGAACAGCACGGCGGAGGTGCGGCCCCGGCTGTCGTCCGCGAGTTCGTGCCGCCACAGCACCCGCCGCCCGTCGTCACCGAGGGCCACGAGATCGGTCCCGGGGTTCCCGGTGCCGGGGGCGTGATCGGCGAACGTGTAGAGCATCCCGTCGCGTACACCGGGCAGCGAGCCCGCGGGGGCCGCTCCGCCGTCGGCCGACGCGGCCTTGCGCTGCCAGACGGTCTTTCCGCTGCGGACGTCCACGCGGACTCCGTCGTACTCCTGTCCCCGGCAGTACACGGCGCCGGCGCCCGCCAGACAGGCGTCCCAGGAAGCGGACGGCAGCGTCGTCCGCCACCACAGCCTGCTCTCCTTGCTCACGTGCGTGGCCGGCAGCTTCGCGCCGTCGTCGTCGCCGGGTCCCGTGACGAGCGCCGCGCCGAGCGTCACGCCGACGAGTCCCAGTGCGGCCCCCGCCACCCGCAGGGCGCCGCGCCTGCGGCGGCGCCGCACGATGCGGTCGGCCAGCCCGGCGGGGGGTCCGGTGTCGGCCGGGGCCCAGTGCGTCATGACGTCACGGACGGTGCGGTCCAGCTGGTCGTTGTTCATGTGCGGGCCTCCTTCAGGCTGTTTCCGTCCTGCGGCCGGCCGGGCGGGGTCCGCTCCGGGGCCGGGTCCTGCGGGGGTGCGGCGGCCGGGTCCGCGGAGCCGAGCTCGGGAGCGAGCCGGCGCAGCCGGGCCAGGGACCGGTGCGTGGTGCTGCGGACCGTGCCGACGGAGCAGCCCAGCGCGTCGGCGACCTGGGTCTCCGAGAGGTCCTCGAAGTACCGCAGCACGAGCACGGTGCGCTGCCGCGGGGTCAGCCGGGCGAGCGCCTGGCCGACGGTGATCCGCAGATCGGCGGCGGCCGTGCCGTCGGGGGCGCCGAGGCCCTCCGGCACCGCGGCGAAGGTCGGCTCGCGGTGCGGCCTGCGCAGCCGCCACCGGCTGACCTGATGCCGGTACATCACCTTGCGGACGTACGCCTCCGGGTCGTCGACGTGCCGCCAGCGTCCCAGCGCCTTCATCAGCGCGATCTGCACGAGGTCCTCCGCCTCGTGCCGGTCACCGCCGGTGAGCAGGTTCGCCAGCCGCAGCAGGGCGCTCCACCGGGCGTCGACGAAGTCCCTGAATCTCTCGTGGTCCTGCGGGTCCATGGGCCCCTCCCGTTCTCCAACGCCCTCAAGGACGCGCGACCGGCAGGCAATCTATGTCTGCCCGGGAGGGTGGATGTGCGAGGGGTGTCGCGGCGGCGACTAGACTCCGTCCCTGTGGTGGACACCCAGTACGAAGACCTGTTGAAGCACGTGCTCACGTCGGGGACGGCCAAGGCCGACCGGACGGGCACGGGTACCCGGAGTGTCTTCGGACACCAGCTGCGCTACGACCTCTCCCAGGGGTTTCCCCTGGTCACCACGAAGAGGGTGCACCTGAAGTCGATCGTGTACGAGCTGCTGTGGTTCCTGCGCGGCGACTCGAACGTCGGATGGCTCCAGGAGAACGGCGTCAGCATCTGGGACGAGTGGGCCGACGACCGGGGCGAGCTCGGCCCCGTCTACGGCGTCCAGTGGCGCTCCTGGCCCACGCCCGACGGCCGCCACATCGATCAGCTCGGCCAGGTCCTCGAGACCCTGCGCGACGACCCGGACTCGCGCCGCATGATCGTGTCGGCCTGGAACGTGGCGGAGCTCGACAAGATGGCGCTCGCCCCGTGCCACGCCTTCTTCCAGTTCTACGTCGCCGACGGCAAGCTCTCCTGCCAGCTGTACCAGCGCAGCGCGGACCTGTTCCTCGGTGTCCCGTTCAACATCGCGAGCTACGCCCTGCTCACCCACATGGTGGCGCAGCAGACCGGGCTCGAGGTCGGCGACTTCGTCTGGACGGGCGGGGACTGCCACATCTACGACAATCACGTCGAGCAGGTCACCGAGCAGCTGTCGCGCACCCCGTACGCGTTCCCGCGGCTGAGGCTGGCGAAGGCGGACTCGCTGTTCGACTACGCCTACGCCGACGTCGCGGTGGAGGGGTACCAGCACCACCCCGCGATCAAGGCGCCGGTCGCCGTATGAGCGCGACCGGTGACATCGGGCTCATCTGGGCCCAGACGCCCGACGGCGTGATCGGCGCGGACAACGGCATCCCGTGGCACCTGCCCGAGGACCTGGCGCACTTCAAGGCCACGACCCTCGGCCACCCCGTGATCATGGGCCGCAGGACCTGGGACTCGCTCCCCGCACGCTTCCGGCCGCTGCCCGGCCGGCGCAACATCGTGCTGACCCGGGACCCTCGATGGTCCGCGGACGGCGCGGAGCGCACCGGATCGGTGTCCGAGGCGCTCGGTCTCGCCGGCGGCACCGCCTGGGTCATGGGCGGCGGCGAGATCTACCGCGCCGCGCTGCCGTACGCCACGGTCCTCTCGGTCACCGAGGTCGACACGACCGTGGACGGCGACACCCACGCCCCGGTCCCCGGCCCGCAGTGGCAGGTCGCCGAGGACCGCGGCTGGCAGACCTCGACGACGGGTCTGCGGTACCGCATCCGCCGGTACGCGCGCGCCTGACGTCCACCGCGGATCTCGGGCCGGTGTGCGACCTCGCCCGGGGCGCGGCGTCAGCGTCCCGGGCCGAGCACGACCCCACGCCACGCGGTGAACGTCCCGAGCCGGTCCCACGGCACGTGCGCGTACTCCTGCGACCGGCCGAAGAAGCCGGACGGGTTGTGCAGGACGAGCGCCCGGTCGGTCGCGCCGACCGCGAGGACGAGATGACCGCCCGTGCCCGGCGGTTCGGTCGCGGGCTCGCGGATCGACGGGTGCACCGACAGCATCACCAGGCGGCCCCCTTCGAGCGCGGTCCGCAGCTCCGGCTCGGTGAGCCGGGGCCTGACCTCGGCCTCGATGCCGAACCGGGCCTCGGCCCAGGTCGCGAACGGCGCGTAGATCAGGCCGTGCAGCCCCTCGTCGTGCCGCACGTACGCGCCTGCCTCGACGCACGCGCGGGCGATCTCCATCGCGGGCGGGGCCGTGTGTCCGAAGTACTCCAGGGCCATGCGCAGGCACGCGACCCCGCACAGGCGCCACGACCACCACGCGTACTCGTCCGGGTCGGCCGCCCCGTAGGACGCCCACTGCGGGTCCTCGCTCGCCGGGATCCGGCCGGTCACGATGTCCTCCACCAGACGCGGTGAGGCCCACTGGGAGTGGTACGGGACCACCGGCACGTCGAAGATCGTCTCACCCATGCGGTGAC
>NZ_WWIA01000069.1 GCF_009870065.1 Streptomyces sp. SID5785
TGGCCCCCGCCCCACCGCCCCGTTCCCCTGGGTGTGGGCCTGTGCGGAGCCCCGCTCACCGCCCCGATCGAGGAGGATCCATGCACCCTGCCGCCGTCCGGAGGATCTGCGCCGGGATCTCCGCCGCCGCGCTGCTCGCCGCGTGCGCCACCGGGTGCGGCGACGACGACGAGAAGAAGGCCGATCCGATGAAGGGGCAGCAGTGGGCGCTGGACGCGCTGAAGCTGCCGGGCGCGTGGAAGAAGGCGCAGGGCGAGGACACGGTGATCGCGGTCGTCGACAGCGGCGTCGACCTGGACCACCCGGATCTCAAGGGGCGCCTCGTCGACGGGTACGACTTCGTGGACGGTGACCGCAAGCCGGACGACGGCTTCGGGCACGGTACGCACGTCGCGGGCATCGCCGCGGCCCACACCGACAACGGCGTCGGCATCGCGGGCGGCGCCCCCGCGGCGAAGATCATGCCGGTGCGGGTCCTGGGCGACGACGGCAGCGGCAGCAACGGGAACATCACACGGGGCATCGTGTGGGCGGCCGATCACGGCGCGGACGTCATCAACCTGTCGCTCGGCGAAGGCCCGTTGATGTCGAACCTGCTCCAGGGCGGCATCCTCAACGCGGCGATCCGGCACGCCCACGACAAGGGCGCGGTCGTCGTGGCGGCGGCGGGGAACGACGGTGCGGCGACCCAGCCGTACAAGGTGCAGACGCCGGTGCTCGTGGTCGGCGCGAGCGACGAGGACGGACGCCCCGCCGACTTCTCCAACTTCGGTGCGCAGAACGCGGTGTCGGCGCCCGGCGTCGGCATCCTGTCCACGCTGCCGACGCACCCGGTGAAGCTGACGGAGAAGAAGAACGGGGACGTGAACGACTCGGGGTACGGCAAGCTCGACGGGACGTCGATGGCCGCCCCCTACGTGTCGGCGGTGGCGGCCCTGCTGCACGGCGAGGGCGAGAAGCCGGACGCCATCATGAAGGCCGTCCGGGACACAGCGCAGAACCCGGACCGGCTGCAGAAGCTCGGGCTCGGCATCGTGAACGCGCAGGCCGCCGTCGACAGTGCGGACGACTGACCGCACGGACGACCCGACCCGTCGCGCCGTGCCGCCCGCGCCGGGCTCCGGTCACCCGGGGCTCACAGTCCCGCAGGCAGCCGGTCGAGGAGCGCCGCGAAGTCCGAGCCCGGCGGCAGGGTGCCGAAGGCGAGCCCGCGGTCCCCGGCGAGCCGCGTCGCGCAGAACGCGTCGGCGACGGCGGCCGGGGCGTGCCGGACCAGGAGCGAGCCCTGGAGGACGAGGGCGGCGCGCTCGATGACGCGGCGGGCGCGCAGCGGGGCGTCCTCGGTGAGGGTCAGTTCGCCCTGGAGTCCGCGCCAGGCGGCGTCGAGGCGGGCGTCGGCGCCGGACGCGGCCTCGATCTCCGTACGGAACGCGGCGAGGGACTCGGGCTCGCGGGCGAGGGCGCGGAGCATGTCGAGCGCGTTGACGTTGCCGGAGCCCTCCCAGATGCCGTTGAGGGGAGCGTCGCGGTAGAGGCGCGGCATGCCTGACAGTTCGTCATAGCCGTTGCCGCCGAGGCATTCCAGGGCCTCGGCGACGGCGGCGGGCTGACGCTTGCAGACCCAGTACTTGCCGACGGCGGTGGCGAGCCGGAGGAACGCCCGCTCGCCGGCGTCGCCGCGCTGGGCACGGTCGGCGGCGCCCGCGAGGCGCAGGGCGAGGGTGGTGGCGGCCTCGGACTCGACGGCGAGGTCGGCCAGCACGTTGCGCATGAGCGGCTGGTCGATGAGCTTGGCGCCGAACACCGCGCGGTACCGGGCGTGGTGGGCGGCCTCGGCGAGAGCGGCGCGGGTACCGGAGGCGGAGCCGAGGACGCAGTCGAGGCGGGTGCTGGTGACCATGTCGATGATGGTGCGCACGCCCTTGCCCTCGGCGCCGACGAGCCAGGCGACGGTGTCGTCGAACTCGGGCTCGCTGGAGGCGTTCGAGCGGTTGCCGAGCTTGTCCTTGAGGCGCTGGATGCGGAAGGTGTTGCGGCTGCCGTCGGGCAGGACGCGCGGCACGAGGAAGCAGGAGAGGCCGCCGGGGGCCTGCGCGAGCACGAGGAACAGGTCGTTCATCGGGGCGCTCGTGAACCACTTGTGGCCGCGCAGCCGCCAGGTGCCGTCCGGCCGGGGCACGGCCGCGGTGGTGTTGGCGCGCACGTCGGTGCCGCCCTGCTTCTCGGTCATCCCCATGCCGGCGAGCAGGCCGGCCTTGTCGGTGGGGGTGCGCAGGCCGGGCTCGTAGACACGGCTGGTGAGGAGGGGTTCGTAGGTCTTGGCGAGGTCGGGGGCGTGGCGCAGGGCCGGCACGACGGCGTACGTCATGGAGACCGGGCAGCCGTGTCCGGCCTCGGTGCTGGACCACACCATGAACCCGGCGGCGCGGGCCACGTGGGCGCCGGGCCGCTCGTCGGCCCAGGCGCTGCCGCCGAGGCCCTCGCCGATCGCGATGTCCATCAGGGAGTGGTAGGCGGGGTGGAAGTCGACCTCGTCGACGCGGTGGCCGTAGCGGTCGTGGGTGCGCAGGACGGGCTCGAAGGTGTTGGCCTCCTCGGCCCAGCGGCGGACCTCCTCGCTGCCCGCGCGCCGGCCGATGCGGTGCAGGTCGTCGAGGGACCAGGCGGCGCCCTCGCGGCGCACGCCCTCGAGCAGGACCGGGTCGTCGGCGATGTCGTGGCCGGTCAACGGCGGTGCCTGGTTGGTCACTTCGTGGGTCACGGCGGTGGGCTTGCTGGACAGCACGGTGGCTCCTTCGACGGACGGGCGGGGCGGGTTCAGGGCGCCGCCGGGGCGCCGGCGCAGCGCAGCGCGGCGGCGGTGAGGTCGGCGAGCAGCCGGTCGGTGCCGTCGGGGCCGGGGTCGGCGAGCGGGTCGACGAGGGCCTCGCCGATGGCGCCGGTGAGCACGGCCGCGGTGATCTCGGCGTTCTGCTCCGGCAGGCGGCCGGCCGCGATGCCCTCGCGGACGATCTCGGCGTACAGGGCGCGGTAGCGGCGGCGGAAGTCGAGGCGCTCGGCGCCGACGGCCGGTTCGGCGGGGGCGGCGAGCAGGGCGTAGGCCAGGCCCCTGTTCTCCAGGGCGCGGCGGGCGAAGACGTCCACGGCGCGGGTGAGGCGCTCGACGGGGTCGCCGGGCTCGTGCAGGACCTGCCCGAGGACCTCCACCTCGCGCCCGGCGGCCCGCCGGAACACCTCGACGGCGAGCGCGGCCTTCGACGGGAAGTGCTGGTACACGGACCCGGCGGCGATCCCGGCCGCGGCGGCGACCGCGGTCACGGAGGCCTGCGCCCAGCCGACCTCGGCCACGACGGCGGTGGCGCAGCCGACGAGGTGCTCGCGCGCGGCTTCGAGGCGGCTGATCTCGGCGGGGGTCTTGCGGTAGGCCATGAAAGAAGTGAACCATCATTCAGCGCTTAGCACCATGCCCGCGGCCCGGCCCGCGCGCGGGCCGTCCGGCGGCCTCGCAATGACCTCCGGGGTCATCGCGCTCCCCGCCCGGCCGGGGCACGCTCGGGGCATGACGACCACCGACGCCGCGCACCGCACCGATCCCGCCCTCGCCACCCGCGCCACGGTCGAGGCCTTCTTCGCCGCGCGGGCCGCCGCCGACACCGAGCGGCTCACCCGCCTCTTCGCCGACGAGGTCGACTGGGTGCTCGCCGAGAACCCCGTGGTCCCGTGGATCAGGCCGCGCCGGACGGCCGCCGAGTGCGCCGTCCAGTTCGAGGAACTGGCCGCGCACACGGTCGCGGAGGACGCCCGCGGCTCCCTCGACACCCTGCTCGTCGACGGGACGGACGCCGTGCTGATGGGCCACCTCTCCGGCACGGTCCGCGCCACCGGCACGTCCTTCGAGGGCCCGTACGCACTGCGCCTGACCGTCGAGGACGGCCGCATCACCCGCTTCCACCTCTACGAGAACAGCCTCTCGATCGCGGCGGCCTGCACGCCCTGACCGGGTTCGGCACACACGGCGGGCCGGGCGGGCGGCCGCGTAAGGTCACCGCATGGCCGACGATCGGGAGCAGGGCACGCGGCGTGGGCCGGGGCGGCCGCGCCAGGAGCACGTCACGCGGGCGGTCCTGGACGCCGTGGTCGAGCTCGTGGCGGAGAGCGGCATGGCCGCACTGACCATGGACGCCGTCGCGACCCGCGCCGGCGTCAGCAAGCCGGCCATGTACCGGCGCTGGTCCACCAAGCAGGACCTCGTGATCGCCGCCGCCGAGTCCCGGATCGGTCCGCTGACCGTGCCGGACATGGGTGACTTCCGCGCCGAGCTGCGCGTCGTCCTGTCCGCCCGCATGACCGCGTACCGGCAGCCGGGCATCGCACGGCTGCTGGCCGGTGTCATCGGCGCGGCCGCCGAGCAGGGCGTCGTGCTCGAGGGGTACAGCGCCTACACCGCGCGCGTCACGAGCGAGACCCGGCACGTCCTGGAGCGCGGCGTGACGCGCGGCGACGTGCGCGCGGACGCCGACCTGTCGACGGCGACGACGCTGGTGGCTTCCTCGCTGCTGTTCCGTCTGGTCGCCGAACAGCGGCTGCCGGACGAGGCGTTGGTCGACTCGGTGGTGGACCTCGTGGGGCGCGCGGTCGCCGCCTGACGCGGACCCGTCCGCGCACCGTCCGCGCGCCCGTCCGCGCAACCGCCCACGCAACCGTCCGCGCACCCGGCCGTGCACGTGCCCGTCGGGCCAGGCCCTCGCGAGCCCGAGAACCGACCCCGAGAACCGACCCCGCGCACCCCCTTGCCCCGGCGCGGATCAATATCGATACTGCCGGTTACGTAATCCGCGTGTCTCAGCCTGCGCTGTCGGGAGGACTCCCCATGCACGACGTCGCCTCGGCCCCTGTGGCCCACCCCACGCCCGTACTGGACAAGCCCCTGATGCACTACGGGCGCCGCACCCTCGAACGGCTGGCGCCCGGCGCCGAGCAGCCCGCCTACCGGCAGTTCGAGGTCGCCCCGCTCACCCCGCACTTCGGCGCCGTGCTCGGCGGCGTCGACCTGACCCGGCCGCTCACCGCCGAACTCGCCCACGAACTGCGCCAGGCGCTCCTCGAATGGAAGGTGATCTTCTTCCGGGGGCAGCACGGCTTCACCGCCGAGCACCAGCTCGCGCTCTCCGGCGTGTGGGGCCCGCCCGAGCCCAACCCGTTCTTCGCGAGCACCGGCACCCCCGGCATCTCCCGGCTCGCCAAGGACGCCAAGGCCGCGGGCAACAAGAACATCTGGCACAGCGACCACTCGTTCATGGCCAACCCGTCGCTCGGCGCGGTCCTGCGCGCCGTGGAGGTGCCCGCCGCGGGCGGCGACACCCTGTGGGCCGACATGGCCGCCGCCTACGACAACCTGCCCGAGGACCTCAGGCAGCGCATCGAGGGGCTGACCGCCGTCCACGACTGGGAGGCCAGCTGGGGCGCGCTGATGGACGACGCGCAGAAGGCCGCCTTCCGCGCGAACTGGCCGCAGGCCGAGCACCCCGTCGTCGTCCGCCACCCGCGCAGCGGCCGCCGGACGCTGTACGTGAACGAGCCCTTCACCCGGTACATCAAGGGCCTGTCCGAGGAGGAGAACCGCGAACTGCTCGACATCCTGGTGCTCCAGGCCCGCATCCCCGAGTTCCAGATCCGCTTCCACTGGGAGCCGGACTCGATCGCGATCTGGGACAACATCGCCGTCCAGCACTACGCGGTCAACGACTACTTCCCGCAGCGCCGCGTGATGGAGCGCATCGCGATCGCCGGGGTCCCGCTCGCATGACCGTCGCCTCTGCCGCGCCCGGCACCGGGGCCGTGGACCACCCGGGCGGCGGGCGGCGGGCCTGGGCCGTGACCGGACTGCTCGTCGTCTTCATGATGGTCAACTTCGCGGACAAGTCCGTACTCGGGCTCGCGGGCGACGAGATCCGGGCCGATCTGCACCTGAGCGCCACCGAGTTCGGGCTCGCCAACAGCGCGTTCTTCCTGCTGTTCTCGGCCGCCGCGATCGTCGTCGGGCTGGCCGCCGACCGGGTGTCGCCGAAGGTGCTGCTCCTGGTCATGGCCGCGCTGTGGTCGGTGGCGCAGGTGCCGTCGGCGCTCGGCGGCGGGCTCGCCGTGCTGATCGGTTCCCGGGTGTTCCTGGGCGCGGCGGAGGGACCCGCCTTCCCCGTGGCCCAGCAGGCGACGCTGTCCTGGTTCCCCGACGAGCGGCGCAACCTGCCCGCCGCGCTGCTCACCGTCGGCGTGACGCTCGGCGTGATGATCTCCGCACCGGGCCTGACCTGGCTGATCCAGCACCACGGGTGGCGCTCGGCGCTGTGGGTGCTCTCCGCGGTGGGGGCGCTGTGGGCGCTCGTCTGGGCGGTGTACGGCGCGGACAGCCCGCGCACCGGCGCCCCACGCACCGCGGCCGGCGCGCCCCGCCGCCCCGGCATCGCGTACCGGCGGATCTTCGCGACCCGCACCTGGATCGGCGTGACCGTCGCGTACTTCACCAGCTACTGGTCCGTGGCACTGATGCTGGTGTGGCTGCCGTCCTACCTGCGCCACGCGGTCGGCTACTCGGCGAGCACCGCGGGCACGGTCGTCGTGGCTCCGGCCGCGGTCGGCGCCGCCGTCCTGTTCGGGCAGGCGTGGCTGACGGGGCGGCTGATGCGGCGGGGCGCGAGCGGCCGGGTCGCGCGGGGCCGGATCGGCGCGGGGATGCTCGCGATCGGGGCCGTGGCCCTGCTGCTCGCGCCGTCGGCCGACGGGCGGGGCGCGCAGACGGCGCTGATCGCGCTGGGCTTCGGGTTCGGCGGCGCGTACGCCACCGTGGCCGCGACGACGGTCGCCGAGCTCGCCCCCGCGAACCGCAGGGGTGGCGCCCTGGGCCTGATGAACGCGCTGGTGACGACGGCCGGTCTGATCGGGCCCGCGGCCGTCGGCGCGCTGGTCGACGCCCAGGGTGCGGCCGGCTATCGGCACGCCGTCCTGCTGTCCGGGGCCCTCGTCGCGGCCGGTGCCGTGGTCGCGTACGTCCTGATCGACCCGGAGCGCGACAGGGCACGTCTGACGACCACAGCCTCCTGGTGAAC
>NZ_WWIA01000659.1 GCF_009870065.1 Streptomyces sp. SID5785
GTCCTCCATCGGCTCGTTGCGACTGCGGAAGCGGGCCGCCGCGTACCGCACCAGCGGCAGGTTCGCCTCGACGAGCGCCGAGCGCACGCGGGTGTGCTCGGCGCTGCCCGGCGGCAGATCCTTGAGCTCGGCGAACAGGACCTGGGTGAGCGCTCGGGTGTCGGCCCCGCGGGACTTCGCGGTCGGTGCTTGCGGCGCTTGAGGCGCAGTACTGGCCGGCACGGTCAACCCCACCTCTGTTTCCGTCAACTCATCGGTCAAAAGCGGTCATAGCATCACAAGACATGTGCACTGTGTGCAAGCACCGCATAAGTACGTGTTGAAGGGCGAGTTGGGGTAAAGAGACGCAGAACGGCCCCTCACCGTTCCCGGTGAGGGGCCGTTCGGGCGTGCGAGAGGCCGCCGCGGACTCAGAACTCGTAGTCGGCGATCACCCAAGTGGCGAACTCGCGCCACAGCGAGACACCCGCCTGGTGCGCCGGGTGCTCCAGGTAGCGCGTGAGCGCGTCGGTGTCCTCGACCGCCGAGTTGATCGCGAAGTCGTACGCGATCGGACGGTCGGTGATGTTCCAGTCGCACTCCCAGAAGCGCAGCTCGGGGATCTGCCCGCCGAGCGCGCGGAAGGCTTCGACGCCCTCGGTCACCCGGGGTTCGTCACGGCTGACGCCGTCGTTGAGCTTGAAGAGGACCAGATGGCGGATCACGCGTGCTCCAGGCGGGGCCGTACGCGTGCGTGCGCACGCGTGGATGAACTCACTTGCCGCCGTTGGCGACCCATGTCATGAAGTCACCGACCGCCTGGGCGGCGGAGGATATGCCCTCGAACCCTATCTGGACGTAGTCCGCGGCCTTGGCGGGGTCCGTGATGACGAGATACAGGACGAAGACCACCGCGACGTACAGACCCACCTTTTTCGCCTGCACCACGCTCGTCCTCCCTGTGCCGGTCCCCGTGATCGCCGGGCGCGAGTCTATCCCGGACACCTGTTCGCCCATCCTTTTCACCCATCCTTTAAGGACCAACGGCCCCGCAGGACGGGCCGTTTGCCGGGCCCACGGGGCGCCGCGCTCCCGCAGGATGGGTGGTGAGCCCGGAGGGTCTGGCAGGAATCCGAAGGGCAGGGACGAGACCCCGACTGCGGGGTCCACGCCGCGGTTTCCCCCCGAGAATGCGGCGTGGGCTACGGGAGCTCGTCCTCACCGGGGGGAGCGGCTTGTCCCCCCGATGCCGCTCCCCCCGACCTACTTCTCCCTGCCGGGCCGGTGCCGTGCGGTACCGGCCCGTTCGCGTACCCGGCGCCGCGCACCCTTCGCGCACCTCGCGCAGAACGGCCGGGCATGCAGAACGCCCCCTCTTTCCGGGCGGACCCGGGAAGAGGGGGCGTTGTCAGCGGTAGCGGTGGGATTTGAACCCACGGTGACTTGCGCCACACTCGCTTTCGAGGCGAGCTCCTTCGGCCGCTCGGACACGCTACCGAGAGGAACTCTAGCCCACAGAGGGCCCTGGTCTGAAATCCGTTTCCCGGAAGAAGCGGATCAGGGGTCGCGCGCACTCCTCCTCGAGCACTCCGGACACCACCTCGGGCCGGTGGTTGAGCCGCCGGTCGCGGATCACGTCCCACAGCGACCCGGCCGCGCCCGCCTTCTCGTCACGGGCGCCGTACACGACCCGGTCGAGCCGGGACTGCACGATCGCGCCCGCGCACATCGTGCACGGCTCCAGGGTGACGGCGAGCGTGCAGCCGGTGAGCCGCCACGCGCCGAGCACCTCGGCGGCCCGCCGGAT
>NZ_WWIA01000660.1 GCF_009870065.1 Streptomyces sp. SID5785
GGCTCCACACCCCCTCCAGGGCCCGTTGCGCCGCGTCGAGGTCCTCATGGAGCCGGGCCGCCGAATGCGTGGCGCCCCGGTCGATGGACCGGTCGCGCTCCTGCTGACCGCCGTCGTACAGGTCGACGAGGTCGCCCGCCAGCGCGGCCCGCGCCTGCCGTTCGAAGGCGCGGGCGTTGTCGGCGAGATGTGCGAGGACGTGTCCTCGGCTCCATCCCGGAAGCGTCGAGGCCGCGTCCTTCTGCCGGTCGCTGAGGCGTCCCGTCAGGTCGAGCAGCCGGGTGTGGGCCTGGGCGACCCTGAGGACGAGTTCGTCAGGGTCGAGGGGCGATGTGCGCACGGGCCGCAGCCTAGCTTCCGGCCGGAGTCTGCGACCCGTTGCGACCCGTCAGCCCAGCGGCGTGTGGTTCACGAACGCCACCTTGTACGGGTGCTCCGCCTGCCAGCGCCCGATGATCTCCTCGACTCCGGGCGCCTGGAACGCCGCGCCGAGCGTCGGGAGGTCGGCGACCCCGAACTGGATCACCGCCGTCGCGATCAGGGCGGGGATCTCCTCCTCGCCGGGTACGGGGATGTGACGGGTGGCGGCCACCGTGCTGACCTGTCCGGAGTCCAGCATCACCTTTTCGATGTCCTGGAGGAATCGGTCGAGGTCGGCGTCGGGGAGCGGGTTCTCGAAGGAGACGAGCATCGTGTGATGAATCATGCAGCCATGGAAACAATCCGGAGGGCAGCCTGTCCAAGTCCTCTTCGCTCTCGATCGATACCCTTGAGGCATGGCTGAGCTGGAGACCCGGGAGATCGAGTACGTCGTCGCCGTCGCCGAGGAGCTGCACTTCGGCCGCGCCGCCGAGCGTCTGGCGATCGCGCAGCCCGCCCTGTCCAAGGCGGTGGCGCGCGTCGAGCGGCGGCTGGGCGTGCAGCTCTTCGCGCGCTCCAGCCGGCAGGTCGCTCTGACCCCGGCGGGCGAGGCGCTGCTGCGGCACGGCCGGTACGCCCTGGACGCGGTCAGTTCCGCGGTCGACCACACGCTCCGGGCCGCCGGCCGGGGAAGCGGGCTGCGGCTGGTGCTCAAGCCGGGCGGTGACGCCGGGCTGCTCTCCGCGATCCTCGCCCGGTACGCCCAGGAACCGGACGCCGAGCGCGTCGAGGTCATTTTCAGCGGACCGGCCGACCGGGTCGACCGGCTGCGCTCCGGTCAGGCCGATGTGGCGCTGCTGTACGCGCCGTTCGACGATCTCGGCGGACTGGCCCACGAGACGCTCAGCGTCGAGGAGCGGGTGGCGGTGCTGTCCGCCGGTCACCGGTTCGCCGACCGGTCCGTGCTGCGTCTCGCCGACCTCGAGGGCGAGACGATGCCCCGCTGGCGGGACGTGCCGCAAGGCGCCCGGCACGCGCACCAGAGCGGCACCGGCCCCGAGGTGACCGACATCGCCCAGCTGTACTCGCTGGTCGCCATCGGCCGCACGGTCGCCGTCCTGCCGCGCTCCCTGGTGAGCCCGGCGCCGCAGGGAGTGGTCTGTGTGCCGGTGCTCGACGCTCCCGAGAGCCGCATCGTGATCGCGTGGTCCCCGCGCGACGAGCGCCCGCTCGTCTCGGCGTTCGTG
>NZ_WWIA01000661.1 GCF_009870065.1 Streptomyces sp. SID5785
GACCGCTGGTGGGGCGGCACCGGCTCCGGCGCCGCCCTCACCTTCGCGGTGCTCGTCCTCTACGGCTGGGTGCCCGCCGTGATGGTCAGCCTCGCCGTCGTCGTCCTGGTCGGCATGGCCCGCAGACACCGCTGGCGCCAGGGCGTGCTGCACGGCGCGATCGACGTGCTCGGCATCGGCGCGGGCGCCGTCGTGCTCGCCGCGTTCGGCCGGGTGCCGTCCGTCGAGGCACCCTGGACGCCGGGCGACTGGACCGTCGCCACGGCCCCCGAGTTCGTCCTCGTCGCCGCCGGCTACCTCCTGGTGACCCGCGCCCTCCTCTGGTACGTCCACGCCCCGCGCCCCTCCGGCCTGCCCACGGTCGCCCGCACCGCCCTCGCCCGGCACGGCCTGGTCGCCGTCGCCCTCCTCGGGATCGCCCCGCTGCTGTGCGTCGTGGCCGTCGCGCTGCCGGTGCTGCTCCCGCTCTTCGCCATCCCGCTGATCGCCCTCGACTCCACGCTGTGGATCGCCCGCGCCCGCGCCGAGGAGCAGCTGCGCGACCCGCTCACGGGCCTGCCGAACCGGCAGTGGCTGCTCGAGCGCACCTGGGCCGCGCTCGACGACGCCGAGCGCATCGGCGCCCGCAGCGCCCTCATCCTGATCGACCTCGACCGCTTCCGTTCGGTGAACGACACCCTCGGACACCTCGCGGGCGACCGGCTGCTGCTGCAGATCGCGGACCGGCTGCGGGCCGCCCTGCCACGCGGCGCCGAGGTGGCCCGGCTCGGCGGCGACGAGTTCGCCGTCCTGCTCCCCGTCGCCGACTCCACCACCTCCGCGACCCGCGTCGCCCGCGGCCTGGTCTCCGCGCTCGGCTCCCCGCTCGACCTGGACGGACTCACGCTCGTCCTGGAGGCCAGCGCCGGACTCGCGGTCTTCCCCGACCACGCGCTGGACGCCGAGGGACTGCTGCGCCGCGCCGACGTCGCCATGTACCAGGCGAAGCGGGACCGTACGGGCGTCGAGGTCTACGAGTCGAAGCGCGACTCCAACACCCCCGACCGCCTCGGCCTGCTCGGTGACCTGCGGCGGGCGCTCGACGCGTGCGAGGTCGAGCTGCACTACCAGCCGAAGGTGCGCTTCGACGGCCAGGTCGCGGGCCTGGAGGCGCTGGTGCGGTGGGTGCACCCGGAGCGCGGCAAGGTGCCGCCGGACGAGTTCATCGCCATCGCCGAGTCCTCCGGCCTGATGCCGGTCCTGACCGAGTACGTCCTCGAGACCGCGCTGGCCCAGGTCGCCCGCTGGCGCGCCCAGGGCCTGCGCGTCCCCGTCGCGGTCAACGTGTCGCCGCGGGACGTGCACACCCCCGGCTTCGCCGGATCCGTCGCCGCGCGGCTCGCCCGGCACGGGGTGCCGGCCGGTGCGCTCCAGCTGGAGATCACCGAGCACGTCCTCCTCGAGGACCCGCAGCGGGCCGCCGACACCCTCGCCGGACTCACCGGGCACGGCGTCAAGATGTCCCTCGACGACTTCGGCACCGGGTACTCGTCCCTCGTCCACCTGCGCCGGCTGCCGGTGAGCGAGCTGAAGATCGACCGCTCGTTCGTCGCCCGCCTGGCCGTGGACAACGAGGACGCGGAGATCGTCCGCTGCACCGTCGATCTCGCGA
>NZ_WWIA01000662.1 GCF_009870065.1 Streptomyces sp. SID5785
CGAACGCCCCCGGAGGGGGCGGGACGGTGGGAGTGGGGCTCGGCCGCAGCGCGGCGCTGTGGGCACGCACCTGACGGGTCGCTCCGAGACCGGACGGCACCCGGAGCCCGGTGCCCGGAGCCGGGATCACGCCCCCCCACCCCCGACGGAGTCGTCCAGGGTGGGGCGGGCCCGCGGCTACCCTTGAACGGTGAGCACCCCAGACCCCCAAGGCCCCCTCCTCGGCGCCGCAGACATCCGCGAACTCGCGGCAGCCCTCGGCGTCCGCCCCACGAAGCAGCGCGGCCAGAACTTCGTGATCGACGCCAACACGGTCCGGCGCATCGTCCGCACCGCGGAGGTCACCGGTGACGACGTGGTCGTCGAGGTGGGCCCCGGGCTTGGCTCGCTCACCCTCGCCCTGCTCGACGTCGCCCGGCACGTGACCGCCGTCGAGATCGACGACGTGCTGGCCGCCGCGCTGCCCGCCACCGTCGCGGCCCGCGTCCCGGCCAAGAAGGACGACTTCGACCTGGTCAACATGGACGCGATGCAGGTCACCGCGCTGCCCGGCCCGGCCCCGACCGCCCTCGTCGCGAACCTTCCGTACAACGTCGCGGTGCCCGTCCTGCTGCACATGCTCGACACGTTCCCGAGCATCGAGCGCACCCTCGTCATGGTCCAGGCCGAGGTCGCCGACCGGCTCGCCGCCGCCCCCGGCAACCGCGTCTACGGCGTCCCCTCCGTGAAGGCCAACTGGTACGCGGAGGTCAAGCGGGCCGGCTCCATCGGCCGCAACGTCTTCTGGCCCGCGCCCAACGTCGACAGCGGTCTCGTCTCCCTGGTCCGGCGCGCCGAGCCGATCGCGACGACGGCCCCCAAGGAAGAGGTCTTCGCCGTCGTCGACGCCGCGTTCGCCCAGCGCCGCAAGACGCTGCGCGCCGCGCTCGCCGGCTGGGCCGGGTCGGCCGCCGCCGCCGAGGCCGCGCTCGTCGCCGCCGGGGTCTCGCCGCAGGCGCGCGGCGAGGCGCTCACCGTCGAGGAGTTCGCGCGGATCGCGGAGGCCGGGAAGTGACCGGTACGCCCG
>NZ_WWIA01000663.1 GCF_009870065.1 Streptomyces sp. SID5785
GGTTCGCCGGTGACGTAGAGGGGGCGGGGCTCGGTGCGCAGCAGGTCGGCCAGGGCGGCGTCGGCCTCGCGGAAGAACTGCCGGGTGGCCTCGTCGCGGTAGGTGCTCGGCATGTCGCCGATGCGCTCCTTGCGTTCGGCGTCCGGGTCGTCGAGGCTGCGGGCCTGCGGGAAGCCGTGCCCGGTGTCCTCCACGACGCGGCCGCCGCGCCCGTCCCACAGGGTGATGCGGTCGGTGGCGACGGCGAGCACCCAGTACGGGTGCGCGGCCGCGTCGGCGGCGACGAGGTTGCGGGTCAGGAAGGTGTCGGCGACGACGACGCGGGCGGGCACCGCGCGGTCGATCGCCCAGACCTGGTGCTCGCCCGGTGCGGCGAACAGGACGAGCCCGTCCTTGGCGTGCACGAGGTCCGCCTCCTGCACGGCTGCGCGCAGATGGTGCAGCACGTCCTCGCGGCGTTCCTTGGTCACGCCGGGGTCCGCGTCCAGCCTGCGGGCCGCGTCGTCGACCAGGTTGCCGAGCCGTACGGGGTCCTGGGCGTCGTCCGGCGGGCGCCGGTGGGTGGTCATCGCCAGCGAGACGGCGGGGTACGAGCGCGGTCTGCGCAGGTCGCGGAGGATCTCCGGATTCAGCGAGGAGTACATGTCCTGGGGGTCCCTTTCAGAGGCCGGACGCCCCCATCCTGCCCATGCATCGCGAATCCGGCAAAAGGTGCATGAAGCGTCGAAACACTACAAGAATGTGACCGAGCATCACCCGGGCCACGAGAGGGACGGCATGGAGAAGGCTTCTTCGGACGCCACCACGGCGTCCCCCGTCACGGCCCGACTGACGCTCTTCACGCTCACGACCATGGTCATCGGCTCCATGGTCGGCGCCGGGGTCTTCTCACTGCCGCGCCGGTTCGCCGAGGAGACCGGGGTGGCCGGGGCGCTGATCGCGTGGGCAATCGCGGGCGCCGGCATGCTGATGCTCGCCTTCGTCTTCCAGTCGCTCGCCGTGCGCAGGCCCGACCTGGACGCGGGCGTCTACGCCTACGCCAAGGCGGGGTTCGGCGAGTACATCGGCTTCTTCTCCGCGTTCGGCTACTGGGCCAGCTCCTGCGTCGGCAACGTGACGTACTGGGTGCTCATCATGTCGACGGTCGGCGCGATCTGGCCGGCCCTCGGCGACGGCGACACCGCTCTCGCGGTCGTGCTCTCCTCGGCCGGCCTGTGGGCGTTCTTCCTCGTCATCCGGCGCGGGGTGAAGGAGGCCGCGGCCATCAACCGGATCGTCACGGTGGCCAAGATCGTGCCGATCCTCGTCTTCGTCGTCCTGGCCCTCGTCTACTTCGACCCCGGCGTCTTCGCCGACAACTTCGGCGGCGCCGACTACGCCGGCTCCCTCTTCAGCCAGGTCCGCGGCACCATGCTGGCCACCGTGTTCGTGTTCCTCGGTGTCGAGGGCGCCAGCGTCTACTCGCGGCACGCCAAGCGCCGCGAGGACGTCGGCCGGGCGACCCTGCTCGGCTTCGTCAGCGTCTTCGCCATCTTCGCCTCCGTCGTCATCGTGTCGTACGGGATCATGCCGATGGAGCAGATCGCCGACCTGCGCCAGCCGTCGATGGCGGGCGTGCTCGAGGAGGCCGTCGGCACCTGGGGCAAGGTCTTCATCAGCATCGGCCTGATCGTGTCCGTGCTCGGCGCCTACCTGGCCTGGACGCTGATGGCCGCCGAGGTGCTGTTCGTCGCCGCGAAGGACGACGACATGCCGCGCTTCCTCGGCCGCTCGAACGCCTCGGACGTGCCGGTCCCCGCACTGCTCCTGACCACGGTCCTCATCCAGGTCGTCCTGGTCGTCACCGCGTTCTCCAGCGACGCCTTCAACTTCGCGCTCGATCTGACCAGCGCCCTGTCGCTCATCCCGTACCTGCTCGCCGCCGCCTTCGCCGTCAAG
>NZ_WWIA01000664.1 GCF_009870065.1 Streptomyces sp. SID5785
GGCGCGGACGCGCTGCCCGACAGCTGGCGCGCCGCCTGCCGGGTGCTCGCGGGCTGCGCCCTGCCGCAGTACGCGGGCACCGACCTCGTCCGCCTCGCCGCACGACTCAGCCACCACTCCCCGGACAGGAAAGGGACCCCACCGTGAACAACCCCCGCCCGACCCTCGAGGACCGCATCACCGGCACACTCGTCGGCGCCGCCGTGGGCGACGCGCTCGGCGGCCCGGTGGAGGGCTGGCCGCCAGAGGCGATCGTGGAACGGCACGGCGGCCGGGTGCGCGGCATCGTCGAGCCCTTCCACCGCGACGACTGGCGCACCGCCCGCCCCATCGCCCCGTACCACAAGGGCGACGGGCACGTCACCGACGACACCCTGATGACCCATGCGCTGGTGCGCGTCTACGAGCGGGTCCGCGACCACCTCGACGCGTACGCGGTCGCCGAGCACCTGGTCCCCGACCTCATGACGACCCCCCGCTGGATCCCGGAGCTGGAGGCCGAGGCACTCCCCCTCCAGCGGATCTTCCTCGCCGAGAAGTGGATCGTCGCGCGCCTGCACTACGGCCATGTGGACCCCCGCGAGGCGGGCGTCGGGAACATCGTGAACTGCGGGGCCGCGATGTACATGGCCCCCGTCGGCGCGGTGAACGCGGGCGACCCCAGGAAGGCGTACGAGGAGGCGCTCGACATCGCGGGCGCGCACCAGAGCTCGTACGGGCGGGAGGCGGCCGGTGTCTTCGCGGCCGCGGTGGCCGCCGCCCACCGCCCGGACGCGACCCCGGCCGGTGTGGTCGACGAGGTGCTCGCGCTGGCCAAGGACGGCACCCGCGCGGCGATCGAGGCGGTCTGCGAGACGGCCGCCCGCCACGACGACTTCGAGGACGCGCTCGGCCCGCTGCGCGCGGCGGTCGCCCCCTTCGACACGGTCGGCCCGGAGTACCGCAGGCCCTCGCTCGGCGCCCGCCGCCCCTCCCGGCTGCACTCCATCGAGGAGCTGCCGGTGGCACTCGGCATGCTGCTCGTCGGCGCGGGCGACTTCCGGCACACCGTGCTCGGCGCGGTCAACTACGGCCGGGACTGCGACTCGATCGCCACCATGGCCGGCGCGATCGTGGGCGCGCTGCACGGCGAGCGGGCGGTGCCGAAGGAGTGGAGCAGCGAGGTCGCCCGGGCCAGCCGTCTCGACCTGCACGCACCGGCCGCGGGCCTGGCCCGGGTCGCCCGCGAGGTGCACGCCCGGGACGTGGAGCGGCGGCGCGCGCACGAGGCGGCGTTCGCGTCGATCGCGGGGCTGTGATGCTGCGCCTGACCTGGGTGCAGCCCGAGGACCTGATCGGGCACGAGCTGCACCAGGCCGCGCAGGACGGCCGGGACACCGCCGCGACGGCCGCCGTCGCCCGGCGCTGGGCGGCGGCCGGCGGCCGTCCCGCCCCCGAGCGCGCCGG
>NZ_WWIA01000665.1 GCF_009870065.1 Streptomyces sp. SID5785
CGGCGTGTGCGCGGATCTGCTCGTCGCTCATCCGGCTGGACGCGAGGACGAACCCGTCGACCTGCCTCCCGAGCTTGGTGACCAGCAGGTCCTCGCGGGCCGGGTCCTCGGCGCAGTTGCCGAGCAGGACCGCGAGCCCCGCGGTGTCCGCGCGGCCCTCGACCGCCCCGATCAGCGGCGGGAAGAAGGGGTTGGCGATGTCCGGCACGATCATCGCGAGCAGTCCGTGCCGCCCCGTCGACAGCGCCTTGGCGGCCGGATTGGGTACGTAGCCGAGCTCCTCGGCGACGGTCTGGACGCGCGACACCGTCTCCGGGCGCAGCACCTTCGGATTGCTGAAGGCGCGGGAGGCGGTGGCACGGGAGACGCCGGCGGCCTGGGCGACGCTGGCCAGCGTGGGGGTGGGGGCGGCGGAGCCCGGCTCGTTGCCGTGGGCGCGTGGAGGCATGGCGCCACTGTAACGGTGTGTCGCATCGAGGCGGGAAGCGTGTGACCCATTGACGTGCAACCGGTTGCACGCTTTCATGGGCCCACCCCGGAACCACCGGGTCCCGCTCCCGGCCGCCCCGCACCGGCGGCCCTGACGGCAGGAACGGCTCGTGATGCCCAGTCCCCCCGCTGCCCTCGATCTCCGCGTCGCCCCCTCGCCCGAGGCGGCGGGCCGCGCCGCCGCCGACGCGGCCGAGGCCGCGCTGCGCGCCGCCCTGGCCCGCCAGGAGACCGCACGCGTCGTGTTCGCCGCCGCACCGAGCCAGCTGCCGATGCTCGAGGAGCTGCGCACCCGCGACGCCGTCGACTGGCGGCGTGTGCACGCCTTCCACATGGACGAGTACATCGGGCTCGGCACCGACGCACCCCAGCGCTTCGGCACCTGGCTGCGGACCGCCTTCCTGGACCACGTGCCGATCGGCGCCGCCCACGTGATCGAGCCCGGCGCCGACCCGGTCGCGGCCGCCGCCGACTACGCGGAGCGGCTCGCGCGGGCGCCGCTCGACCTGGTCTGCCTCGGGATCGGGGTCAACGGCCACCTCGCCTTCAACGACCCGCCGGTCGCCGATCTCGACGACCCCCACGACGTCAAGGTCGTGGAGCTCGACGAGATCTGCCGCCGCCAGCAGGTCGACGACGGGTGCTTCGCCGACATCGGACAGGTCCCCCGGCGTGCGCTCACCCTCACCGTGCCGCGCCTGCTGCGCGCCCACCGCATCGTGGGGACCGTGCTCGGCCGGCGCAAGAGCGAGGCCGTCC
>NZ_WWIA01000666.1 GCF_009870065.1 Streptomyces sp. SID5785
AAGCCGTCCGCGAGCCCCTCCGCCGGTGACAAGGCCACGGACAAGGCGACCGACAAGGCGACCGACAAGGCCACGGAGAAGGCGACCGACGGTTCCGCGTCCGGTACGCCGTCCGCCACCGCGACCTCGCAGGGCCGCGCCGTCACGGACGGCCTGAAGGCCGACGCGACGCCGTCCGCCACCGCGAGCGACAAGGCCGACGACAAGGCCACGGACGAGCCGAGCGACAAGGCCTCCCCGTCCGCCTCGGCGGACCCGGCCACCACGGCGCTGCAGAAGAAGTTCACCGACCTCGACTGCTCCGACAAGGCCGCCCGCACGAAGGTGAACGAGGGCGCCAAGCCCGGCGACACCATCGTGGCCTGCGGCAAGGACTCGTCCGGCCAGTGGGCGAAGTACATCCTCGGCCCGTCCGAGGTGAACGGCAAGGACGTCAAGAAGTCCCAGGCGGTCATCAACCAGCAGTCCGCCCAGTGGGTCGTCAACATGGAGTTCACGGGCTCCGGCTCGAAGAAGTTCGCCGCGACGACCGGCAAGCTCAAGGACCAGCAGTCCCCGATGAACCAGTTCGCCATCGTGCTCGACGGCGACGTGGTCTCGGCCCCCAGCGTCAGCTCGGTCCTGAGCTCCAACGCCGAGATCTCCGGCAGCTTCACCCAGCAGTCCGCCCAGGACCTGGCCAACGTGCTGTCGTACGGCGCCCTGCCGCTCACCTTCCACGAGCAGAGCGTCACCTCGGTGACCGCCGCGCTCGGCGGCGAGCAGCTGCACGCCGGTCTCATCGCGGGCGCCATCGGCCTCGCGCTCGTCGTGATCTACCTGGTCGTCTACTACCGGGGCCTGTCGCTCGTCGCGCTCGCCTCGCTGCTGACCTCCGCGATCCTCACGTACACCCTGATGACGCTGCTCGGCCCCGCCATCGGCTTCGCGCTGAACCTGCCGGCGGTCTGCGGTGCGATCGTCGCCATCGGTATCACCGCCGACTCGTTCATCGTGTTCTTCGAACGGATCAGGGACGAGATCCGCGAGGGCCGCTCCGTGCGGCCCGCCGTCGAGCGCGCCTGGCCGCGCGCCCGCCGCACGATCCTCGTCTCCGACTTCGTCTCCTTCCTCGCGGCCGCGGTGCTCTACATCGTGACCGTCGGCAAGGTGCAGGGCTTCGCGTTCACGCTCGGCCTGACCACGCTGCTCGACGTCGTCGTGGTCTTCCTGTTCACCAAGCCGCTGATGACGATCCTGGCCCGCGGGAAGTTCTTCTCCGGCGGCCACAAGTGGTCCGGCCTCGATCCCAAGCGCCTCGGCGTGCAGCCCCCGCTGCGCCGCTCGCGCCGCGCCGCCCGTCCTGTCGACCCGAAGGAGGCGTGAGATGTCGAAGCTCGGCACTCTCGGCGCCAAGCTGTACAACGGTGAGGTCGGCTACGACTTCATCGGCAAGCGCAAGATCTGGTACGGCGTCTCGATCCTCATCACGATCACGGCCATCGTCGGCCTCGTGGTGCGCGGCCTGAACATGGGCATCGAGTTCGAGGGCGGCGCCGTCTTCACGACGCCGAAGACCACCGTCTCCGCCGCCAAGGCGGAGGAGTACGCGGAGAAGGCCTCCGGCCACGACGCGATCGTGCAGGAGCTGGGCAACGGCGGCCTGCGCATCCAGGTCGCCGGCGTCGACACCGGCAAGTCCGACCAGATCGCGGACTCGCTCTCCAAGGACCTCGGCATCTCCGCGGACAAGATCAACGCGGACCTGGTCGGCCCCAGCTGGGGCGAGACGATCGCCAACAAGGCATGGCAGGGCCTGGCCATCTTCATGGTCCTCGTCGTGATCTACCTGGCGATCGCCTTCGAGTGGCGCATGGCGCTCGCGGCACTCATCGCGCTCATCCACGACATCACCATCACCGTGGGTGTGTACGCCCTGGTGGGCTTCGAGGTCACCCCGGGCACGGTGATCGGTCTGCTCACGATCCTCGGTTACTCGCTCTACGACACGGTCGTCGTCTTCGACTCCCTCAAGGAGCAGACGAAGGGCATCGAGAAGCAGAGCCGCTGGACCTACAGCGACATCGCGAACCGCTCGATCAACGGCACCCTGGTCCGCTCGATCAACACCACGGTCGTGGCGCTCCTTCCGGTCGCCGGCCTGCTGTTCATCGGCGGCGGCTTCCTCGGCGCCGGCATGCTGAACGACATCTCGCTGTCGCTCTTCGTCGGTCTGGCCGCCGGTGCCTACTCGTCGATCTTCATCGCCACTCCGCTGGTCGCCGACCTCAAGGAGCACGAGCCGAAGATGAAGGCGCTGAAGAAGCGGGTGCTCGCCAAGCGCGCCGCCGCCGCGGCCCAGGCGGACGCCGCCCCGGTCCTCGGCCACCAGGCCGACGGCGGCCCGGGCGCCGAGCCCGAGGACGCCACCCCGGCGGGCGCGGGACCGCGCAACCAGCCGGC
>NZ_WWIA01000667.1 GCF_009870065.1 Streptomyces sp. SID5785
CGGCCCGCTCGACACCGGCCCGCAGCGCCGCCGCGACCCGGTCCGCGACCGCGGTCCGCTCCGAGTCCGAGCGCAGCCCGAGCAGCAGCGGCACCCGCCCCTCGACGGGCCGCACCCCCAGGAGCACCGGTACGCCGACCGAGGCCAGCTCCTCCGACACGGCGCGGGCGAGCACGGCCCAGCCGCCGCCGGGGGACAGGCCCACGGCGCCCACCGACGCCTCCGGCATCCGCATCACCACGGGCAGCAGCGGGCCCTGCCCGGCCGGCTTGAAGCCGAGCACCCGGGCCTGCGCCGGGGCGTCCTCCGGGGTGATCCGGCCCTCCGCCAGATCGGTGAGGAAGTCACCGCGGCCGCGCGCCGCCAGCTCCTCCTCCTGCCGCGCCTGCATCAGCACCACGGCCAGCGACGCGGCGGCCCGCTCGGCGGCGATCCGGTGCACCGGCGCGAGCGGCGCC
>NZ_WWIA01000668.1 GCF_009870065.1 Streptomyces sp. SID5785
CGCGCCGAGCGGGGCGCGGGCCAGAAGGTCACCGGGGGCGACATCGCCGCGCTGCGCTCGGTCGGCGAGCTCTTCCGCGCCCTCGACCACGCCTACGGCGGCGGCCACGCCCGGCAGGCGCTCGTGCGCTACCTGGAGCACGAGGCCGAGTCGATGCTGCGCGGCACCTACGGGGAGCAGACCGGGCGCCGGCTGTTCGGCGCCGTCGCCGATCTGACCCGGCTCGCCGGCTGGACCTCGTACGACATCGCGGCGCACGGGCTCGCCCAGCGGTACTTCGTCCAGGCGCTCCGGCTCGCGCAGGCCGCCGGTGACCGCAGCTACGGGTCCTATGTGCTGGTCACCATGAGCCGGCAGGCCGTCTACCTCGGACACGGCCGGGAGGCGGTCCAGCTGGCCCGGGTCGCGCAGCAGGGCGTCGGGACGGCGGCCCCGCCCGTCGTGCAGGCGCTGCTGCACGCGGTGGAGGCGCGCGGGCACGGGGTGCTCGGCGAGGTGCGGGCCTCCACGGCGTCGCTGGTACGGGCCGAGCGGGCGCTGGAGACGGCGCGGCCGGGGGACGAGGTGCCGCCCTGGGCCCGGTTCTTCGACGAGGCGCAGCTGGCCGACGAGTTCGGGCACTGCCACCGGGACCTGCGGCAGTACCGGGCCGCCGCGCAGCACGCGGAGCGCTCGCTGCAACTGCGCTCGCCGGGGTTCGCGCGCAGCAGGCTGTTCTGCCGGGTGGTGCTCGCGTCGGCGCGGCTCGGGCTCGGGGAGCTCGACTCCGCGTGTGCGCTGGGGGCGGAGGCGGCGGCCGCGGCGGCGGACATGCGGTCGGTGCGGGCGCACGAGTATGTGCGGGAGTTCGAGCGGCGCTTGGAGCCGTATCGCGACGCGGGGCCCGTCCGGGGGTACCGGGACCGCGTCGCCGCCCTGGGCTGACCCCCTCGTCCCCGGGCGGGCGCGGCCCGGTGGGGCTTCCCGCGCAGTTCCCCGCGCCCC
>NZ_WWIA01000070.1 GCF_009870065.1 Streptomyces sp. SID5785
CTCGGCGTCGTAGCGGTCGGCGGTCGCGCGGGTCCACAGTTCACTGCTCGTCACGGGCACCCACTGTGCCGCGCACGGCGGGAGGTTGTCGACGCAATTCCCGGCCGCCGTGTCCCGCCCGCCGTCAGGGGCGGAAGCCCTGGATCGCGAGGTCCATCAAGCGGCGGGCCTGCGCGGCGCCTTCCGGCGTCGCCGGGGTGCGCCACAGGCAGCTCAGGAGCATGACCACGTCCACGGGGTCGATGCCGGCCCGGATCTCGCCGGCGCTCTCGCACGCGTCGAGCAGCAGGCCGACGGCGCCGCCCACGGGCGGCCAGGAGGCGCTGACCACTTCCTGCGCCGCCGCGGAGTTGAGCGCGTCGCCCAGCCCGTGCTTGATGCGCACGTAGCCGGTGAGGTCCGTGAACCACCGGCGCAGCGCGTCCAGCGGTTCGTGGGCGGCCAGCAGCCCCGGCACGGACTCGACGAGGCGTCCGATGTCGTGGCGGTACACGTCGAGGATCAGCGCCTCGCGGGTCGGGAAGTGCCGGTAGAGCGTGCCCGGGCCGACACCGGCGCGCTTGGCGATGGAGTTCAGCGAGGCGTTCGGGGACTCCGCCAGCACCTCGTGGGCGACCTGGAGGATCAGCTCCCGGTTCTTCAGCGCGTCGGCACGCTGGGGCGCGGCCTCGGGCATGGGGTCCTCCTCGCCGCGGACATCCGTCCGCCTTGCCGCGGACATCCGTCCGTTTGCTATCCGGAGAACTCTCCGTTAGCTTCTGAAGTGTCATTCGGAGAGTTCTCCGCTTGTTGCGTCCTCCATTGTAGGAGCCTTCCCATGCGCTACATCAAGCTCGGCCGTACCGGCCTCGACGTGTCCCCCGTCGCCATCGGCGCCATGACCTACGGACAGCCCGACCGGGGCCACCCCGTCTGGTCCCTCGACGAGGAGTCCAGCCGTCCGCTGATCAAGCACGCCCTCGAGGCCGGCATCAACTTCTTCGACACGGCCAACATGTACTCCTACGGATCCAGCGAGGAGATCCTCGGCCGGGCCCTGAAGGACTTCGCCGACCGCGACGACGTCGTCATCACCACCAAGGTGCGGCACGACATGCGCCCCGGCCGCCCCAACGGCGGGGGTCTGTCCCGCAAGGCGATCATGTCCGAGATCGACGCCAGCCTGCGCCGCCTCGGCACGGACCACGTCGACGTCTACATGATCCACCGCTTCGACAACGAGACGCCGCTGGAGGAGACCCTGGAGGCCCTCCACGACGTGGTGAAGGCGGGCAAGGCCCGCTACCTGGGCGCCTCCTCGATGCACGCCTGGCAGTTCGCCAAGGCGCTCCACCTCCAGGAGCGCCACGGCTGGGCCCGCTTCGTCACCATGCAGGACCACTACAACCTCCTCGCGCGCGAAGAGGAGCGCGAGATGCTGCCCCTGTGCGCCGACGAGGGCGTCGCGACCATGGTCTGGAGCCCGCTGGCCCGCGGCCGCCTCGCGCGCCCCTTCGACCAGGCGAACGCCGGTGAGCGCGCCGCCACCGACGGCGGCTTCGCCGACCTGCTCTACCGGGCGAATGCCGACAGTGACCGGCAGATCATCGACGAGGTCGGCGCCGTCGCCGACGCGCACGGCGTCCCCCGCGCCCAGGTCGCGCTCGCCTGGCTGCGCCGCAACCCGGTCGTGGCGGCCCCGCTCGTCGGCGCGCGCACGATCGGACAGATCGACGACGCCGTCGCCTCGCTGGATCTCACGCTCAGCGACGAGGAGGCCCGGCGCCTGGAGGCCCCGTACACGCCCCGGCACGACATCCAGGGCGTCTCGGACGCCCGCGAACTGGAGCGCATCAAGGCGTCCATCCCGGGTTACGCCAACATCTGACGCACCCTTGTCCCCCACCGGGGCGTCCCGCACAATGGCCGCCTCGCGGGGGAAGGTCGGGGGGATCATGGTCACGGGAGCCGAGCGCGCTCTGGGCACGTTCATCAGCGCACATCCGACGGACAACGGGCGGCGCGGACGCGTGGCCGTCACCGTGCTCCTGATCGGCCTCGCGCTGACCGCCGCCGCGGTCCCGGTGACGGTCACGGTGTTCTCCGACGGCGAGGACGCGGCGACCCTGGCCGGACTGCTGTGGGGCGGCGCCCTCATCGGCCTCTACGGCGGGATGTCGAACGGCCTGCGCACCCTTCAGCGTCACGGGGAGACCTTCGTCCTGCGCGAGGACGGTCTGGCGTACCGGCGGACCGGGGAGACCCGGGTACTCCCCTGGAGCGAGATCCGCAGCGTGGCCGAACGCGGTCAGGACAACGCCCTCGGGCGCCTCATGGGCTGGGACACCCGCACCGTCATCCGCCCGCGCACCGGGCGGCGCCTGCTGCTGACCGGCTACACGGAGGACGCCGCCGCGCTCTCGGCCCGGATCCGCGCCGCGGCAGCCGCCGGCGGAGCCTCGTAACAGGTCCGCGGGCCCTGCGGCCGAGGGAGCGGGTGCGGGGCGGCAGACCGCTCGGGGCGCTCGCCCGTCACGCGGCGACGGCGCGCCGGACGCTGTCCCGGAGCAGCGTGCGGCGCTGTTCGTGCACCTGGTCCGGCTCCTCGGCGGTGGCCGCGTAGACGTTGCTCACCGGCGACCAGGCCATGGACATCGCGATCACCAGGGCCATGATGTCGAACGGGTCGCCCTGCCGGATCCGCCCGGCAGCCTGGGCAGCGGCGATCGCGCCGAGCTTGTGGTCGTCGTAGCGCTCGTGGTCACCGACGAGATGCCCCGTCGGGCGCCTCTCCAGACGGGCCCACGTCGCGAGCCGGATGAGGTCGGGGCGGGCCAGGTACTCGTCGTAGAGCCGGACCGCCCACGCGGCCAGATCGTCGGCGTCGATCGGCACGACGTCGGTGATGCGCTCCAACGACGCGAAGAAGATCGCGTCGAAGAGCTGCTCCTTGTTCCCGAAGTACCCGTACAGCTGGGCCTTGTTGGTCCGTGCGGCGGCGATGATCCGCTCGATGCGGGCCCCGGCGATGCCGTACGCGGCGAACTCCTGGGTGGCGGCATCGACGATGCGCCGGTACGTCGCCGCACCCCGCGCGCTGGTCGGCAGGTCAGACATGGCGCTCACGGTAACAGACAGACAGGTTTGTCTGCCGGACGGAACCGTGCCTACACTCAAACAGACCGAACAGTCTGTCTTGAGCGGGCGGAGATCCGCCCGAGGACGAGGAGAGATGACATGCGCGTCACCACCGGATGGCAGGCCGACCCCACGACCGGCACGCTGCGGCGCACCGGGCTCCGGCGCCGCGCGCTGCGCCCCGACGACATCGCCGTGCGCGTCGACTACTGCGGCGTGTGCCACAGCGACCTGCACGCCGTCCGTGCGCACACGGGCGAGGCCGGCGACGCCCTCGTACCGGGCCACGAGTTCACCGGCACCGTCACCGAAGTGGGCGGCGCCGTGGCAGGGTTCGCCCCGGGCGACGCCGTGGCCGTGGGCAACATCGTGGACGCGTGCGGCACCTGCCCGATGTGCACCGCGGGCCAGGAGAACTTCTGCCGCGCCTTCCCGACCCTGACCTACGGCGGAAAGGACCGGCAGGACGGGACCACGACCCTGGGCGCCTACGCGCGCGAGTACGTCGTCCGCGAGACGTTCGCCTACGCCCTGCCCGCGGCCCTCGACCCGGCGGCGGCGGCTCCGCTGCTCTGCGCGGGCGTGACCGTCTGGGAGCCCCTGCGCGCGCTGGGCGTGGGCCCGGGCAGCACGGTCGCCGTGGCCGGACTCGGCGGGCTCGGCCACCTCGCCGTCAAGCTGTCCGCGGCGCTCGGCGCCCGTACCTCCGTGATCAGCCGTACCCCGGACAAGGCCGCCGAGGCGCGCGCCCTCGGGGCCGAGGGCTTCGTCGTGTCCACGGACCCGGACGCGGTGGAGGGTGTGCGGGACCGGTTCGACGTCGTGCTCGACACCGTCTCCGCGCCGCACGATCCGGCGCCGTACCTGCGCACGGTCGCCCTGGACGGGACGCTCGTCCTCCTCGGCCATCTCGGGCAGGTCGACGTGCAGGCTATGGACCTCCTGATCGGCCGCAAGAAGCTGAGCTCGGCGGGCAGCGGCGGCCGCGCCTCCACGGCGGAACTGCTCCGCTTCTGCGCCGAGCACGCCCTCACGGCCGACATCGAGGTGCTGCCGTCCTCACAGGTGAACACGGCCCTGGAGCGCCTGGCGCGCAACGACGTCCGCCACCGGTTCGTGCTCGACCTGTCCGACCTGGACTGAACCGCGATCCGCCCCGACAGTTTTTCGAGCCCTCAGCCACCCGGCACGGCGGTGCTCTCCCGCACGACCAGGCTCGTCGCGAGTTCGAGCCGGGTCGTCACCGGCTCCTGGAGCCGCAGCCTGACCAGCATCTGCACGGCCTCCTCGGCCATCTGCCGCAGCGGCTGGTGCACCGTGGTGAGCGCCGGGCTCACCCACTGCGCGAGCGGCACGTCGTCGTACCCGACGACGGAGAGATCGGCCGGGACGCGCAGGTCCCGCAGGCGCGCCGCCTCGACGACGCCGAGCGCCTGGAGGTCGCTGCCCGCGAAGATCGCGGTCGGCGGATCGCGCAGATCGAGCAGTTCCAGGGCCCGCTCGCGGCCCCCTTCGACATGGAAGTCGCCGTACCGCACGAGGTCCGGGTCGACGGGCACACCGGCCATGCTGAGCGCGGAGCGGTAGCCGTCGAGCCGGGCCAGCGAGCAGAGCATGTCGTCGGGGCCGGTGATGATCCCGATGCGGCGGTGCCCGAGCTGGACGAGATGGCGGGTGGCGACCAGGCCGCCGTTCCAGTTCGCGGAGCCGACCGACGGCACGTCCGGCTCGGGGTCGCCGGCCGGGTCGATGATGACGAACGGGATGGAGCGCGAGCGCAGCCGCTGCTTGACCTCGGCCGGGAGCGCCGAGAAGACCAGGACCACGCCCCGCGGGCGGCGCTGCAGGACGCCCTCGATCCACTCGGGGCCCGGCGCCTGGCGGGTGCCGCTCTCGGTGAGGACGACGCTGGCGCCGCCCGCCTTGGCCGCCTTCTCGACCCCGCGGATCAGTTCGAGCGCCCAGACGCTCTCCAGCTCGTGGAAGACCAGCTCGATGAGGGGGGCCTCGCGGGAGGCGCTCGTGGTGCGCCGGTACGCGTGCTCGTCGAGGAGCCGCTCGACCCTCACCCGCGTGGGCGCCGCGACGTCCTGCCGGCCGTTGAGGACTTTCGAAACTGTCGAAACAGAGACGCCCGCCTCGTGAGCCACCTGGGCCAGGGTGATCCGGCCCAACTTCTCGTCATCTCGCATGGTGAGGAGCATAAGGCACGACCAACTCGGCCCCGGCCGTAACGCTTTGATAACTGACAGACCCGGTATTGACCGCCCCTGCCCCTCCACCTAGCGTCCCGACCTGTGAACTTTCGGCGCTGGGGCCGAAAGAGTTTCGAAAGGCGGGACCATGACTCTGCGCGGACGGTTGCCGAGAACTGCTGTCACCGGCGGTGTCGCGATGACCCTGCTGCTCGCCCTGGCCGGCTGCGGCGGCTCGGGCTCGGCGGGCTCGGACGACGGCAAGATCCACGTACTGGTGTACGGCGACGCGGCCAACAAGGTGGAGAAGCAGCTCATCGCCACCTTCAACAAGAAGTCGAAGGTGAAGGCGGTCCTCGACACCATCCCCGGCGCCGACTACCAGGCCAAGCTGCAGACCGTCATCAGCAGCAAGCAGGCTCCGGACGTCTTCTACAACTGGGGCGGCGGCAGCATCAAGCAGTTCGTCGACGCCGGTCTGCTGCTGCCGCTGGACGACTTCATCGCCAAGGACCCGGGCCTCAAGTCGAAGTTCCTGCCGTCGGTGTTCAACAGCGCGGTCGTCGACGGCAAGCCGTACGGCATCCCCATGCGCGGCACGCAGCCGGTCCTGCTCTTCCACAACAAGAAGGTCCTCGCCGAGGCGGGCGTGAAGCCGCCCGAGACCTGGGACGACCTGCTGAACGCGGTCAGGAAGCTGAAGGCCGACGGCGTCACGCCCATCGCCCTGGGCGGCGGCGACCGCTGGCCCACCCTCATGTGGTTCGAGTACCTCTACGACCGGATCGCCGGCCCCGACCTGTTCACGAAGGCCGTCGGCGGCGACAAGTCCGCCTGGGAGAGCGCCGACAGCAAGAAGGCGCTGGGCATGATCCAGGACCTGGTGAAGGCGGGGGCCTTCGGCACGAACTTCGACTCCGTGAAGTTCACCGACCAGGGCTCCCCCACCCTGCTCGCCACGGACAAGGCCGGCTTCGAGCTCATGGGGTCCTGGGAGTACTCGACGCAGCAGGAGGCCCACCCGGGCTTCGCGGAGAAGAACCTCGGCTACAGCGCCTTCCCGACCGTCTCCGGCGGCAAGGGCGACCCCGCCGACCTCGTCGGCAACACCAACAACTTCTACTCCGTCCTGAAGAAGACGAAGTACCCCGACGCCGTCGCCGAGTTCCTCGAGCTGCAGTACTCGGACCAGTTCGTGAAGGCCCACCTGGGCATCGGCAACCTGCCGACCACCACCAACACCGCCGACCACCTGGACGAGGCGGCGAGCCCCGACTACGCCCGGTTCCAGTACGACCTCGTCAAGAAGGCGCCCGCCTTCCAGCTCTCCTGGGACCAGGCCTACCCGCAGTCCGCGGCCACCGCCATGTACCAGGCGATCCAGGAATTCTTCAACGGCCGGCTCGACCAGGACGGCTTCGTCGCGGCGATGCAGGCGCTGCCCACCTCATGACCCGACCGCACACCCCCGCCTCCCCGTCCGGCACCCGCGGCGGTACCGGGGTCGGCCGCCCCGGCGTCGTCTGGGCGACGCCCGCCGCGGTCTTCTTCGGCCTCTTCGCGATCGTCCCGCTCGTCCTCGTCGCCGTGCTCTCGTTCGCCAGCTGGAACGGTCTGACCGACCCGCAGTTCGTCGGCCTCGACAACTGGCGCAGGCTCTTCGACGACCCGGTGCTGCTCCAGAGCCTGTGGCTGAGCCTCCTGCTCACCGTGCTCGGCGTCGCGGTCCAGACACCGCTCAGCCTGCTGCTCGGCGTCTGGGCCGCGGGACACCAGCGCAACCGGGCCGTCCTCTCCGCCGTCTACTTCGTGCCGCTGCTGCTGTCGGCCGCCGCCGTCTCCATCCTGTGGCGCGCGGTCCTCGACCCGAACTTCGGCGTACCGGCCGAGGCGACCTGGCTGTTCGGCGACGGCAACCTGTTCGGCCACCAGACCTCCGCCATCGCCGTCCTCGTCTTCGTCAGCACCTGGCAGTACACGCCGCTGCACACGCTCATCTACCAGGGCGCCGCACGCGCGGTGCCTGCCGTCCTCTACCAGGCGGCGCAGATCGACGGCGCCGGCACGGTCCGGCAGTTCTTCCACATCACCCTGCCGCAGCTGCGCAACAGCATCATCACCTCGACGATCCTCATGGTCGCCGGCGGCCTCACCACCTTCGACACCGTCCTGATCCTCACCCAGGGCGGCCCCGGCACCGACACCACCATCAGTGCGTACTACATGTACCAGAAGGCCTTCAAGAGCTTCGACTACGGCTCCGCCTCCGCGATCGGACTGCTGCTCGTCATCGTGGCCACCGTCATCTCGCTGGTCATGGTGCGGCTGTCCGGCTACGACAAGATGCGCAGTCAGATGGAGGGCCTGTGACACTCCTCAAGGCACCGGCCGGCCGTCGCCGCGAACGCCCCAACATCCTCGCCGGGTTCGGCTCCCTGATCTGGCTCTTCCTGGTCGGACTCCCGCTCTACGTGATGCTGGTGGCCACCTTCCAGTCACGCGCCGACTACGGCGCGAGCGGCCCCCTCGGTCTGCCGGACCACCTCACGCTCGACAACTACGCCGACAACTTCAACAGCGGCTTCGGGCAGTACTTCCTCAACACCATGGTCGTCACGCTCTGCGTCGTCGGCATCATCCTGCTGCTCGTGCCCCCGCTCGCCTACACCATCGTGCGCGGCACCGGGCGGCTGACCGGCGGGGTGTTCCGTCTGTTCCTGCTCGGCCTCGCGATCCCCGCGCAGGCCGTCATCGTGCCCATGTTCTACGTGATCAGCGAGGCCGGCCTCTACGACAACCTCATCGGGGTCATCCTGCCGACGGCCGCCTTCGCGATGCCCGTCTGCACGCTCATCCTCACCGGCGCGATGCGCGACATCACCCCGGAGCTGTACGAGGCGATGACGATGGACGGCGCCTCCCCCACCCGGATGTTCTTCCGTCTCGTCCTGCCCCTGTCCCGCAGCGGCCTGTCGACCATCACCGTCTACGCGGCGCTGCAGGCCTGGAACGGCTTCCTGTTCCCCCTGGTCCTCACCCAGTCCGCGGACTCCAAGGTCATCACCATGGGGCTCTACGACTTCCAGACCGAACACGGCGTCGACATCCCCGGCCTGCTCTCCGCGGTCGTGCTGTCCATGCTCCCCATCCTGATCGTCTACCTGTTCGCCCGTCGTGCCCTGGTCCAGGGGCTGATGGGAGTCGGAGGAAAGTGACCGAGCACATGCCCCGAACCGCCGCACGGCCCGACCCGTCGTCCCCCGCCCCGCTGTGGCGCGACCCCGGCGCCGCCCCCGCGGACCGCGCCGACGCCCTGCTCGCCGTGATGTCCCTCGACGAGAAGATCGCCCAGCTCTTCGGCGTCTGGGTGGGCGCCTCGGCGGAGGGCGGCGGCGTCGCCCCGCACCAGCACGAGATGGAGGAGGCCGTCGACCTCGACGCGCTGCTCCCCCTCGGCCTCGGCCAGCTCACCCGCCCCTTCGGCACCGCGCCCGTCGACCCGGCGCTCGGCGCCCTCTCGCTGGCCCGCGCGCAGCGCCGGATCGCCGACGCGAACCGCTTCGGCATCCCGGCCCTCGCCCACGAGGAGTGTCTCGCCGGCTTCGCCGCCTGGGGCGCGACCGCCTACCCGGTGCCGCTGGCCTGGGGAGCCTCCTTCGACCCCCGACTGGTCCGGGAGATGGCCGCGGCGATCGGCCGCGACCTGCGCGCGGTGGGCGTCCACCAGGGTCTCGCGCCCGTCCTCGACGTCGTGCGCGACGCCCGCTGGGGCCGCGTCGAGGAGACCATCGGCGAGGACCCGTACCTGGTGGGCACCGTCGCCACCGCGTACATCCAAGGTCTCGAGTCCGCCGGGGTCGTCGCCACGCTCAAGCACTTCGCGGGCTACGCGGCCTCCCGGGCCGGACGGAACCTGGCGCCCGTCTCCATGGGGCCGCGCGAGTTCGCCGACGTCGTCCTGCCGCCCTTCGAGATGGCCGTGCGCGAGAGCGGCGCCCGGTCCGTCATGCACGCGTACACCGACACCGACGGCATCCCGTCCGCCGCCGACGAGCGCCTGCTGACCGAACTGCTCCGCGACACCTGGGGATTCGAGGGGACTGTCGTCGCCGACTACTTCGGCATCGCGTTCCTGCACACGCTGCACGCGGTGGCCGGTTCGCTCGGCGAGGCCGCCGCGGCGGCGCTGGCCGCGGGCGTGGACGTGGAGCTGCCGACCGTCAAGGCGTTCGGCGAGCCGCTGCGCAAGGCGATCGCCGACGGGCACGTGTCCGAGCACCTCGTGGACCGCGCCGCACGCCGTGTCCTCACGCAGAAGGCCGAACTGGGCCTCCTGGACGCGCAGTGGGACCCGACCCCGCCGGCCCTCGAGGACGCCGGCACGGACGACGTGCGGGGCACGGTCGACCTCGACACCGTCGGCAACCGCGCTCTGGCCCGCCGGGTCGCCGAGGAGTCCGTCGTCCTCCTCGCGAACGACGGCACGCTCCCGCTCGCCCCGGCCGCACCCGCCCGCATCGCGCTGATCGGACCGCTGGCCGACACACCCACCGCCGTCCTGGGCTGCTATTCGTTCCCCGTCCACGTCGGCAGCCGCACGCCCGGCACACCGCTGGGCATCGAACTGCCCACGGTGCGTGAGGCGTTGACCGCCGAGTTCCCGGACAGCGAGATCGTGGTGGCGCACGGACTCGACGCCGTGGACGCGCCCGCGGGCGACGCGTTCACCCCGGCCGTGGACCTGGCCCGCGACGCCGACCTCGTCGTCGCGGTCCTCGGGGACCGCGCCGGTCTCTTCGGGCGCGGCACCAGCGGCGAGGGCTGCGACGCCGCCTCGCTCGCGCTGCCCGGCGCGCAGCAGAAGCTCCTCGACGCCCTCCTGGACACCGGGAC
>NZ_WWIA01000669.1 GCF_009870065.1 Streptomyces sp. SID5785
GACTTGCCGCAGCCGGACTCGCCCACGATGCCCAGGGTCTCGCCCTGGTAGAGGTCGAAGGAGACGCCGTCGACGGCCTTGACCGCGCCGATCTGCTTCTTGAAGAGGATGCCCTGGGTCAGCGGGAAGTGCTTCTTCAGGTTGCGCACCTGGAGGATCGGCTCACCGCGCTCGACCGTCTTGTCGAGAGCCGCGAGCGCCGCCTCCTCGCCGGCCGCCTCGACGACCTCGACGTCGGTGACGTTCGGGGTGGCGTCCACGGCCGCGTTCTCGGCGTCCTTCTTGCTGAGCTCAGCCATGGATCGTCTCCTTCCAGAAGTGGCAGGCGCTGCGCCGTCCGGGCAGCGCGCCGCCGTCCCGCTCCGTCACCTCGACGAGCGGCGGGACGTCGGTGCGGCAGATGTCCTGCGCCATCGTGCAGCGCGGGTTGAAGGCGCAGCCGGAGGGCGTGTTCAGGAGGTTGGGCGGCAGGCCCTGGATCGCGAAGAGCTCCTGGCCCTTCTGGTCCAGGCGCGGGATCGAGTCCAGCAGTCCCTTGGTGTAGGGGTGCGCGGGCCGCTTGTAGATCTCGTGGAC
>NZ_WWIA01000670.1 GCF_009870065.1 Streptomyces sp. SID5785
GAACTCCGCCTCACCCGCGTCACCAACCCCCAGGGCCTGACCTGGGACTACACCTACGACCCGGCCGGCCGCCTCATATCCGAGACGGACTTCGACGACCGCCCACTGACGTACGCCTACGACGCCGCGGACCAGCTGGTCTCCCGCACGAACGCCCTCGACGAGACGACCACGTTCGAACGCGACGCACTGGGCCGCACGACCCGCAAGGACGCGGCGGGCCAGGTCACCACCTTCGCCTACGACCTCACCGACCAACTCGCCGAAGCGGTGGGCCCCGACGGCACCCGCCTCACCATCCTCCGCGACCGGTACGGCCGCGTCCGCACCGAAACCGTCGACGACCGCACCCTCACCTACGACCACGACG
>NZ_WWIA01000671.1 GCF_009870065.1 Streptomyces sp. SID5785
GGACCGGGCTGGATACGGGTGTCGATCGGGAATCTGGAGGGGGTGCGGGGGGTGGTGCAGGTGCGGGTGCCCGTGGTGGGGGGTGGTGGTGCGAGTGTCACGGGCGTCGCGGCTGTCGCGGGTGCGGTGGTGGTTCTGGGCGTCGCGGCCGTCGCCGGGGTGGCCGTCGCCCCGAGCGGGAGGATCGCAGCCGTCGCGGCGAGCGTGGCCGCGGTGGCGGCGCGGGCGGTGGCGGACAGGGCCGTGCCGGTGCGGGCGAGAGCGGACCGCGCCGTAGCGGTGCGGGCGGTAGCTGACAGGGCCGTGCCAGTGCGGGTGGTGGCGGACCGGACCGTGGC
>NZ_WWIA01000672.1 GCF_009870065.1 Streptomyces sp. SID5785
GCCCGCGACGTCATCCAGAACCACCTGCTCCAGCTGATGGCGCTCACCGCCATGGAGGAGCCCGCCTCCTTCGACGCGGACGCGCTGGTCGCGGAGAAGGCCAAGGTGCTCGGCGCGATCAAGCCGCCGCGGGACCTCGGCAAGGACACGGTGCGCGGCCAGTACGCGGCCGGCTGGCAGGGCGGCGAGAAGGCCGTCGGCTACCTCCAGGAAGACGGCATCGACCCCAGGTCGAAGACCGACACCTACGCGGCCATCAAGCTGGAGATCGACAACCGCCGCTGGGCGGGCGTCCCGTTCTACCTGCGCACCGGCAAGCGGCTCGGCCGCCGCGTCACCGAGATCGCGGTCGTCTTCCAGCGCGCCCCGCACTC
>NZ_WWIA01000673.1 GCF_009870065.1 Streptomyces sp. SID5785
TGACGTCGTGCAGTTCGAGGACGTCGACGCCGCGCCCGCGCAGCTCGGCGACGAAGTCGGCGTGGTCGCGCTGGGCGTTCTCCACCCACATGACGTCGTCGAAGAGCAGGTCGTCCGAGTTGGTCGGGGTGAGCCTGCGGTGGGCGAGTCCCGGGGCGCAGACGAGGACCTTGCGCAGCCGGCCCACCTCGGAGTGGACGCCGTACGCGGAGGAGGGACGGGTGTCTTGGTCGGTCACGGTGTGCCTTCCCGGGGTCAGAGGCTGATCCAGCCGGCGGCCAGGGCCACGACGCCGATCACGGCGCCGGCCACGGAGACCGCGAGGACGACGAGCTCACGCGGGGAGAAGACCCGGCGGCCCTGCTCCCGGCGCGCCATCACGAACAGGATCGTGGCGGGGGCGTAGAGGACGAAGGAGATCAGGACGAACCTGATGCCGGCCGCGAACAGCAGGAACGTCGTGTACACCGTCGCGAGGACGGCGACCGTCGCCTCCCGGGTGGAGGTCTGCCCGCCGCCGGCCGTACGGGCGTCGGCGCGCAGCCCGATCTTGACGGCGAAGGCGGCGGCGAG
>NZ_WWIA01000674.1 GCF_009870065.1 Streptomyces sp. SID5785
CCGCCGTGCCCCTCGTCCGCGCCCGGCGCCGGGTGCACCGGCGCCCGCTCCGGCTGCTCCGCGGTCGTACTCATCCTCGCCTCCGCACTGACTCGTCTGCGCACTGTGATGTCCCCTCGCCCGCCGGCAGCCCGGCCGTCCGGCCGCTCACGAGAAGAGCCGCCGCCAGGTCTCCGGCCCCGGGTAGCCGTCCGCGTCGCGGCCCGACCAGCCCTGGGAGCGCTGGAACGCCTCGACCGCCCGGCGGTCCGCCTCGCCCCAGCGCGGGCC
>NZ_WWIA01000675.1 GCF_009870065.1 Streptomyces sp. SID5785
GCCGTCGCCGGAGACGACCACGGCGCCGCCGCCCGCCGCCCCGCCGTCGACGGACGCGTACGCGCAGTCGCCCGTGCGGGCCAGGGCGGCGGCGCCCGACGGCGCCCCGCAGAGCCAGGCCGTCGCGAGCACCGCGAGGACCCGGACGGCCACGGCGGGCCAGGTCCGCCGGGCGCGCCGCACGGCGGAGTGCGCTGAGAAGATCACGACGGAGATCACGACGGAGATCATGGGCGGCGCCCGCACCGGACACGCCCGCGCGGACGGCGAATACTCCGAACGTGCGGAGTGTGCCCGCGTCGGGTTTGCGCGTCCGCCGTCCCTCCCGTGGGGCACGAATCTTGCGCCGCGTTGAACACACCCCCCGTCCCCGCCCGTACCCAGGGGCATGCACGGAGCCGACCGGCTCGGTGCAACACCCAAGCAATCAGCGGGAGTTGACGATGAAGACCTCCTGGCGCAGCGCCTCCCTCGTGGCGACGGCCGCGGCGGTGCTGGCCCTGACGACGGC
>NZ_WWIA01000676.1 GCF_009870065.1 Streptomyces sp. SID5785
GCTTCGAGGTCCTGTCGATGGACTACAACATCCTCGCCAACCAGTCGAAGAACTCCACCCGCGCCCCGTCCTACAACTACCCGGGCTGGCGCACCCAGGCCACCGAGTCCTACATGGCAGGGTTCCGGCGCGCCTACGAGACCAACCGCGCCCCCTTCTTCATCGGCAACCACTTCGAGGAGTGGAACGGCGGCATCTACATGGA
>NZ_WWIA01000677.1 GCF_009870065.1 Streptomyces sp. SID5785
CTCCTCGAAGAGGGACGCCTCCCACAGCGCGGACTCGACGAGCGCCTCGGGGGTGGCCTTGCCGTACTTCTGGAGCAGCCGGCGGTCCAGCGAACCCGCGTTGACCCCGATCCGGATCGGGGTGCCTGCGTCCGCGGCGGCCCGTGCGATCTGCTTCACCTGGTCGTCGAACTTCTTGATGTTGCCCGGGTTGACGCGGACCGCCGCACATCCGGCGTCGATCGCCGCGAACACGTACTTCGGCTGGAAGTGGATGTCCGCGATCACGGGGAGCTGCGACTTGCGCGCGATGGTCGCGAGCGCGTCCGCGTCGTCCTGGGTGGGGCACGCCACCCGCACGATCTGACAGCCCGCGGCGGTCAGTTCGGCGATCTGCTGGAGCGTGGCCCCGATGTCCGAGGTCCGTGTCGTCGTCATCGACTGCACGGACACGGGTGCGCCGCCTCCCACGGCCACCGGTCCGACCTGGATCCGGCGGCTGACGCGCCGCTCGGCGATCGGTCGGACCGGTACCTCGGGGAGGCCCAGTGAGACGGGTTCTCCGGTGCTCACGGCGCCGTCACCCACGGTTCCCGGCGACGGTCTCGGTCATGGCGCGCAGGGACTCCTTCAGGGATCCCATGGTGGCGAGGACGGCGGTGGGCTCGTAGCCGCAGTGCGCCATGCAGTTGGCGCAGCGCGGGTCCTTGCCGCGGCCGTACGCGTCCCAGTCGGTCTTCTCGATGAGTTCCTTGTACGTCGGGACGTACCCGTCGCTCATCAGGTAGCAGGGCTTCTGCCAGCCGAACAGCGAGTAGTTCGGGATGGCCCAGGCCGTGCACGGGAAGTCGACCTTGCCCTCGAGGAAGTCGAGGAACAGCGGCGAGTGGTTGAGCCGCCAGCGGCGCCGGTTGCCGCCCGCGAAGGCCTTCTTGAACAGCTCCCGGGTCTGGGTGACACCGAGGAAGTGCTCCTGGTCGGGTGCCTTCTCGTAGGCGTAGGCAGGCGAGATCATCATCTCGTCGACGCTGAGGTCGTCGTTGAGGTAGTTGAGCACCTCGATGATGTTCTGCGGGGTGTCCGTGTTGAAGAAGGTCGAGTTCGTGGTGACCCGGAAGCCGCGCCGCTTGGCCTCCTTGATCGCCTCGACCGCCTCGTCGAAGACGCCTTCCTTGGCGACGGACTCGTCGTGGCGCTCGCGCATGCCGTCGATGTGCACGGTGAACGCGAAGTACGGCGACGGCGTGAACTTGTCCATCTTCTTGCGCAGCAGCATCGCGTTGGTGCAGAGGAAGACGTACTTCTTCTTCGCCACCAACTGCCGCACGATCTCGTGGATCTGAGGGTGCATCAGGGGTTCCCCACCGGCGATGGAGACCATCGGCGCACCCGATTCCAGGACCGCGCCGACGGCCTGGGCGACGGGCATGCGCTGCTTGAGCACCCCGGCCGGGTGCTGGATCTTGCCGCAGCCCTCGCACTTGAGGTTGCAGGCGAAGAGCGGCTCCAGTTCGACGATGAGGGGGAACTTGTCCCGCTTGCGGATCTTCTGTTCAGCGAGGTACGTCGCGACCTTGATGGACTGGCGGAGCGGCATGGCCATCTGGCTCACCTCCGAGGGAGCAGCAAAGAACGGTGCCATTCGAAAAAAACGGGAAGCACGGCACGAAGAACGCGGAAAGCCGATAGTCCACCGCGCAGCGTGCCGATCCGGACGAGTTCATGTTCTGGAGAGTCCACGACCACCCGGACGGCCGCAACCGGGCGGCGGACCGTCCCGGTGGCCGCGGCCGCCGTGCGCAGGGTGGCCGCCGACTCCATGTCGACGGCGATCGCGCCGGTGGCCAGCAGGTCACCGCGCTCCGGCCCGCGCACCACGTGGTCGGAACCGGTGAGCGGTCCCGTGTGCACGGTCCGCCCGGGCACCGCCTTGACGAGCTCCTTCACGAGGAGCTCGGTGCCGTCGCAGGCCGTGCTGCCGTACGGGTCGCGGGTCTGCTCGGCGACGACGAGGTCGCCGGGGTGCATGCCGGGCGCGAGTCCGGCGCAGAAGCCCGTGGCGAGGACCGCCGCGTCGCGCAGCGCCGGATCGGCGAGTGCGGTGCGGGTGGCTCGCTCGGCGGCCCGGGGACCCATCCCCGTCCGCAGCACGCGGACCGGGGTGCGCGCGCCGCCGCGGCCACCGGTGCGCAGGGCGAGGTGCTCGATGCCCAGCGCGCAGGCGACGAGCAGCGGTGCGGCCTGAGGCGGTCGTGCGGCCGTCGGGTGCTCGGTCATCAGCTCCCCTCGGCCGGGGCCGCGATGCGGTCCGTGAACGGTTCGCCGTGGACGTACCGGCCGAGCGCGGTCAGCGGGAAGACCTGCCGGTACAGGTGGTAGTTGATGGAGAAGTCCCAGGGGAAGCCGGTCCCGGTGAAGTACGGCTCGTCCCAGGTGCCGTCCTCGGTCTGGGTGTCGGCGAGGAAGGCGACGCCGCGCTCGACGGCCTTGGACTCCCGCTCGCCGGCGGAGAGCAGCGCGAGCAGCGCCCAGCCGGTCTGCGAGGCGGTGGAGGCGCCGCGGCCCTTCCAGTCCTCGTAGCGGTACGAGCGCAGGTCCTCGCCCCAGCCGCCGTCCTCGTTCTGCACCGACTCCAGCCAGGTGACCGCGCGGCGGATCGCGGGGTGGGCGGCCGGCAGCCCGGCGGCGACCAGGGCGGGGACCACCGATCCGGTGCCGTAGATGTAGTTGACGCCCCAGCGGCCGAACCAGGCGCCGTTCGGCTCCTGTTCGGCGAGCAGCCACTCGATGCCGCGCCGGGTGCGCGGGTCGTGGGCCATGCCCTCGACCGCGAGCATCTCGACGACGTGCCCGGTGACGTCGGACGACGGCGGGTCGATGACCTCACCGAAGTCGCAGAACGGCAGCCGGTTGGGGAACGGACTGGTGTTGTCGACGTCGAAGGCGCCCCACGCGCCGTTCTTCGACTGCATGCCCAGGTTCCAGCGCACGCCCCGCTCGATCGCCCGCTCCAGGCGCTGCGGGTCGGGGTGGCGGACCCGGCGCAGGGCCAGCACGACCTCGGCCGTGTCGTCGATGTCCGGGTAGTTGTCGTTGTCGAACTCGAACGCCCAGCCGCCGGGCTCCAGTTGCGGCTTGCGCACCGACCAGTCGCCGGGCCGGTCGATCTGTTCGTCGATCATCCAGTCCGCGGCCCGGACGAGCGCGGGGTGGTCGGCGGGCAGTCCGGCGTCGGCGAGGGCGATGGTCGCGAGGCAGGTGTCCCAGACGGGCGACTGGCAGGCCTCGATCATGCGGGCCCCGTCCTCGCGCCACACCGCGAACCGGTCGAGGGACTTCAGGCCCGCCTTGAGGACCGGGTGGTCGAGGTCGTAGCCGAGCAGGTGCAGGGCGATCACCGAGTAGACGGCGGGCGGCTGGATGCCGCCCCAGCAGCCGTCGTTCTCCTGGCGCTCGATGATCCAGCGGGCGGCCGCGTTCATGGCGGCCCTGCGCAGCGGCCCCAGAGCGACCTTCTGGTAGCCGTGCATCAGCTTGTCGAGCCGCTGGAAGGCGCCGTCCCAACTGGCCACGGGCGCCAGCGGCTTGGCCGGGTTCGGGTCGCGCGCGTCGGTGTGCAGCTCGTCGAGCGGGAAGGGCGCGGGGCGCACCGGGCGCTTCGCGGAGACCACGGTGAGCGGCACGATGGTCTGCCGGGCCCAGCAGCCGAAGTCGTAGATGTTGAGCGGCATCCACTTCGGGAAGTAGATGAGCTCGGGCGGCAGTTCGGGCAGGTCGTCCCACTTCCACCAGCCGAACAGGGCCAGCCAGATGCGGGTGAAGACGCGGCTCGCGGCGATGCCGCCGCGCTCACGGACCCAGGCCGAGGCCTTCGCCATGTGCGGGTCGTCGGGGGCGTCTCCCGCGAGCCGCAGGGCGACGTACGCCTCGATGGTGGTGGACAGTTCGCCGGGGCCGCCGTGGAAGGTGGCCCAGGTGCCGTCCGCGCGCTGCTCGCCGCGGATGAACAGGGCCGCGGCGTCCGTCGTGGCCCGGTCCCTGATGCCCAGGAACTGGCGCAGCAGGAGGTCCTCGGCGTCCATCGTCACATTGGTGTCGAGGTCGCCCTTCCACCAGCCGCGGTCGTCCTGCCGGGCGAGCAGGAAGTCCGTGGCGCGCTGTATGGCTCGTCCGGCGGCGGCCCGGGTACCGGCCTCCGGGGGGTTCGGTTCGGTCAGAGGGGCAGTGGTGGCCGATGGTGCCTCGGGAGCTGCGGCTCCGGTGCTTCCGTCGGTCGTCGCTGTCATGGCTATCCCTTCATACAGTGGTTCTGATGCTGGGTAACCGTCGGCCGATGCCCCGGTGGAACACCGGCCGGCGACTGCGATCTATATGCGGCCGATAGCGATCATCTCTTCCGTACGACGACGAAGTCGGCGAGCGCGGCGAACTCCGCGCGCACCGAAGCGGGCATCTGGACCGTGTCCAGGGCTTCGAGGGCGACGGCGTGCTGGCGCCGTGCCTCCTCGGCGGTCCACTCGCGCCCGCCCGCCTCCTCGATGAGGGCGGCGCGGGCGGCGAAGTCCGCCTCGGTGAAGGTGTCGAAGTCGGCGTTCTTCGCGTCGGCGGCGAGGAGCTCGCCGAGCCGCTCGGAGGCGGGTCCGGCGGAGCCGAGCGCGGCGACGACGGGCAGCGACTTCTTGCGCTGGCGCAGGTCGCTCCAGGTCTGCTTGCCGGTCGACTCGGGGTCGCCCCAGATGCCGAGCAGGTCGTCGACGGCCTGGAAGGCGAGGCCCAGGTGGTAGCCGTACTTCTCCAGCGCGTCGGCGGTCGCGTCGTCGGCGCCGCCGAGGACGGCGCCGATGGAGGAGGCGCAGGCGAGCAGGGCGCCCGTCTTGTTGCCCTCCATCTCCAGGCACTCCACGACGCTGACGCGCTCGCGGTGCTCGTAGCTGATGTCCTGCGCCTGGCCGTCGATCAGCGCCCGGGTGGCGGTGGTCAGCCGGCGCGCGGCGCGGCCGGCGTCGACGGTCTCCAGCTCGAGGAGCACCTCGTTGGCCAGGGCGAACAGGGCGTCGCCGACGAGGATGGCCTGGGCCGGGCCGTGCACCTTCCACACCGTGTCGCGGTGCCGGCGCTGCTCGTCACCGTCCATCAGGTCGTCGTGCAGGAGCGAGAAGTTGTGGACCAGTTCGACCGCGACGGCGCCGGGCACGCCGACCTCGGGGGCGGCGCCCGCGGCCTGCGCGGAGAGCACGGCGAGGGCGGGGCGCACGGCCTTGCCGCCGTCGCCGTCGGACGGGTTGCCCGCGGCGTCGATCCACCCGAAGTGGTAGGCGGCGACGGTGTCCATGGGCGGTGCGAGGCGCTCGACGGCCGTCTTGAGCACCGGCGTGGCCAGGGTTCGGCCGCGCTCCAGCAGCGCGGTCACGTCCACCGCGTCGGCAGCCTCTTGGGCCGAGGGCACAGGTGGCACAGTCTCTCCTTGTTGTCCGGATGTCGGCGCTTGCGCCGTGGGAAGTTCGATGCTCACGCCGCCTCCCGGAACAGATGGCCGCGGGGGCGGTCGAGGGCGGCGAGGGCCGCGTCGGCGGCGCCGACACCGCTGCGCACCGCGCCTTCCATGGTCGCGGGCCAGCCGGTGGCGGTCCACGCGCCGGCCAGGAAGAGGTCGGGAGCCTTGGTACGGGCCGACGGGCGCAGGGCGCCGACGCCGGGGGCCGGGGCGAACGTGGCGGTCCGCTCACGGGTGACGAAGAAGTCGAGGATCCCGGCCCCGCGCGCGGCGGGCAGCAGCCGCTCCAGCTCGGGCAGGTAGCGCTCGCGGAGCGTGGCGACGGGCGCGTCGATCTCGTCCTGGGCCGCCGACTGGGAGACGGCGAGGTACTGCCCCTCGGTGAGGCCGGAGGCCTCGGTGCGGTCGAAGACCCACTGCACGGGCGAGCCGATCGCCGTGAAGAAGGGCCGCTTGAGGACCTTGCGGTCGTAGACGACGTGGAGGTTGAGGATCGGCGCGGTGCCGATCCTCAGGAGCCGCTCGGGGGCGTCGAGGGCGCCGTCCGGCAGCAGGGCGTGGGCCTCGCGCTGCGGGACGGCGAGCACGACGGTGTCGGCGTGGAGCACCTCACCGGCCGCGTCCGACCCCGCGGGAACCTCCACGGCCCAACGTCCGTTCTCGGTACGGGAGATGGAGGTGACGCGTGTACGGAGTCCGATGCGTACGCCCGCGGAGTCGAGCGCCTTGCGGGCCAGGGTGTCGTGGAGTTCACCGAGGGGCACGCGCGCCCAGCCGATGTCGGCGGCGCCGTTCTCGGACAGCAGCCCGGTCTTGAACACCATGGCGGCGAGTCCCAGCGAGGACTCCCCCGCCACCGCGTTCAGGGTCGCGACGCCGACCAGGTCCCACAGCGCCTCGACGGTGCGCGGCGACTGGCCGTGCGCGGCGAGCCAGCTGCCGAAGTCCTGGTCGTCGAGCGCCGGGTCCAGCGGGTCCAGCTTGCCGAGGGCGAGCGCGGCGCGGCCCACGTTGGCGCGTTCGGCCAGGGACAGGTGCGGATACGTGGCCAGGCTCTTCGCGAGGTGCAGCGGGACGGGCAGTCCGGTGCGCCGAAGCCGGCCGAGGCGGTTGCGGTCGGCGTCGAGGACCGGCACGTCGAGACGTTCCTGCAGGGGCGCGAGTGACGTGGCGTCGATGCGGTCGAGGAACCAGCGGTAGGCGGTGCAGCAGCGCAGGTACACGTGCTGGCCGTTGTCGACGGTCAGGTCGCCGCGCTTGAAGGAGAAGGCGAGTCCGCCGAGCCGGGGGCGTCCCTCCAGGAGCGTGACGTCCGTGCCGCCGTCCGCGAGGGCGAGCGCGGCGGTGACGCCGGCGAGACCGCCGCCGACGACGACCGCGGTGGGCCGTGCGCCGGACGCGGTGTCCGGGTGTCTGTCACTCATGCGTCCTCCCCCTCGACGGCGCCGGCCGGACGGCCGGTGCGTACGGCGCGCGCGTGCCGGTGCGCGACGGGTGTGGTGCCGCCGCGACGGTCCGTCGCCTGCTGGGACGCCGGGCTGTGGCGGAGGGTTGCCCGCCGTGTGCCGCCGGTGCGGTCGGTGGCGTCCGCGGCCGGTCCGGTGTCCGTTCGTGCGGTGTTCATCAGGCGCGCCCCCGCAGGGTGGCCCGGGCGACGGATCGCGTGTCGAGGCCGGACAGGCCGCGCACGGCGACGTACGCCTTCTCGCGGCCGGGCAGCGAGACACGGCCGCGCAGCACGGCCTCGGGCTCGCGCTCGATGCGGTCGAGCAGACGGCGGTAGATCCCGGCCATCGCGGCGACACAGGCGCCGGAGCGCCGGTCGAGCAGCGGAAGGAGCCGGTACCCCTCGGCGAACAGGGCGCGGGCGCGCCGGACCTCGAAGTGCACGAGGCCCGCGAAGTCCGAGCCGGCCGGCGGCGTGGGGCCGTCGAACCCGGCGGAGCAGCCGAACTTGGCGAGGTCGTCGGCGGGCAGATAGGTGCGCCCGTTCTCCGCGTCCTCGCGGACGTCCCTGAGGATGTTGGTGAGTTGGAGCGCGAGGCCGAGCGTGTCGGCGTACTCGGGCGCCCGCTCGGCACCGCGCGCCCCCGGTTCGGTGCCGAAGACGCCGAGCGAGACCCGGCCGATGGCGCCGGCCACGCACCGGCAGTAGACCTTGAGGTCGTCCCAGGTCTCGTACGTCTCGCCGCGCAGGTCCATCAGGACGCCGTCGATGAGCTCGTCGAGCCCGCCGAGCGGGATCGGGAAGCGGTGTGCGGCGTGCGCGAGCGCGACGGCCACCGGGTCGGTGTCGTCCTCGGCGACCTCGCCGTCGCGGACGCGGGCGAGCAGGGCCCGGGTCTCGCCGAGCCGCTCCGCCTTGACGTCCGGCTCGAGCGTGCCGTCGCCGATGTCGTCGACACGGCGCGAGAACGCGTACACCGCCGACATCGCGCGCCGCTTCGCGGTCGGCAGCAGCCGGATGCCGTAGGCGAAGTTGCGGGCCTGCTGCCCGGTGACGGTCTCGCAGTAGCTGTATGCGGCGAGCACCGGTGCCGACACCTGCTGGTCAGACTCCACGGACTGGCTCACCCCTCTCCTCGCAGAGTCGCTCCCGCCTCGCGCAGCAGCCGGAGCCCGGTGGGCCTGGGCGGCCCGGGAAGGACGTCGTACGAAGCGGCGGTGATCGCGTGCACCGCCGCCTTTCCCCCGGCCACGAACCCGGCGAGCAGCAGCTTCAGCCTGCCGGGGACGCTACCCACCAGGGGGGTGCCTTCATTCAGCAGGCCGCGGGCGCGTTCCGCCTCGAACGCGACCAGGGCGCGCACCGATGCGCCGGCGCTCGGTGCGGCGAGGTCAGCCTCCTGCACGTGGAACCGCTTCATGTCCTCGGCCGGCAGGTAGATCCGGTCCCGGCCGAGGTCCTCGGCGACGTCCTGGAGGTGCTCGACGATCTGCAGCCCGGTGCAGACGGCGTCGGAGCGGCGGATGCGTTCGGGGGTCGCGGTGCCGGTGATGGCGAGCACGAGGCGGCCTACGGGGTTGGCGGACAGCTCGCAGTAGGCGAGCAGGTCGTCGTAGGTCTCGTAGCGGCTGACCAGCTGGTCCTGGCGGTTGGCGCGGACCAGGCCGAGGAAGGGCTCGGGGGTGAGCGAGCGGCGCCGGACCGTCGGCTGCAGGGCCGCGAGCAGCGGGTGGTGCGGGGCGCCGTCGAAGACCCGGGCGAGGTCCTCCTCGAAGGCGTCGAGCATCACCAGCGGGTCGTTCGCCTCTTCGGGTGAGACGCCGAGGTACCGGGCGTCCGCGCCGCCGGGGGCCAGGTCGCCGTCGCCGATGTCGTCGACCAGGCGCGCGAACCCGTAGACGGCCATGAGGTCGTCGCGCCAGGCACGCGGCAGGAAGAAGGGGGCCACCGGGAAGTTCTCGTCGGCGGCCTTGGCGAGGGTGGCGGTCTCCGGGGCCCCGAGGGCCTCCGGACGCGCACGGGAGGTCATCGTCACCGGGCGCGGCCCGCTTCCGCGAGGACGGCGAAAGCCTCGTGGAGCTGGAGAGTTTCCGTAGCCATTACCGTCACATCTCCCGTTCTACACTGCGGACGCAATCCATCCTATTTCGGACACGCCGCCCGGACTCCCGCACGGCGAGCTCTCCCCCACCGAGCCGGGATGTCGCGCATTATCGCCCCACTTGCCGCGAATCGGCACCGGTACAGCTTACGTTGTACAACGATGTCCGCGACGGCGGGGTGTTCTGCACATCACAACAACACACCGATCGTGGCCAAGATTCCTTCAGGCCAAGGAAGTTGACCCTCCTTTGACCCTTGATCGCCATGTAGTTGGTATCTACAGGCATATCAGAGGCCCCACCGGGAGAAAACCGGTGGGGCCTGTGATGACGCGTGGGGCGGCTGGAGGGTTTACTTCCCCGTGAACTTCTCGTACTCCTTGAGCACCTCGTCCGTCGGGCCGTCCATCCGCAGCTCGCCGCGTTCCAGCCACAGGACGCGGTCGCAGGTGTCGCGGATCGACTTGTTGTTGTGGCTCACCAGGAAGACCGTGCCGGCCTCCTTGCGCAGCTCACGGATGCGGGCCTCGGAGCGCTTCTGGAACTTGCGGTCGCCCGTGGCCAGGGCCTCGTCGATCATCAGGACGTCGTGGTCCTTCGCCGCCGCGATCGAGAAGCGCAGCCGCGCCGCCATGCCGGACGAGTAGGTCCGCATCGGCAGGGTGATGAAGTCGCCCTTCTCGTTGATGCC
>NZ_WWIA01000071.1 GCF_009870065.1 Streptomyces sp. SID5785
CACTGACCACGATCGGCCCCGCACGCACCGCGCACCATCTCCGGCTCCGTCGCTCCCTGGAGGCACCGTTGCACCGTTCTCTCCGATTCCCCACCGGCCGGCGTGCGCGCGTCAGAGCGGCGGGCACGCTCGCGGCGGCGGGTCTGCTGCTCCCGCTGCTCGGCGCGGCTCCCCCGCAGGGTTCCGCGGCGCCCGCCGACCAGAAGCTGCAGAGCGCGTTCGCCGCCGCGGCGGCCGAGTTCGAGGTCCCGCAGAGCGTGCTGCTCGGGGTCTCCTATCTGCAGTCGCGCTGGGACACGCACGCGGGCGCACCGAGCGTGTCCGGCGGCTACGGCCCGATGCACCTCACCGATGTCCGCACCGCGCTCGCCCGCACGGTGCGACACGACCATGCCGAGGGCGACGCGCGCGGTGACGACGCCCGGGCCCCGCTGAAGGCGACCCCGGCGCTGCCGGAGACCGGCGCTCTCCCGGCCCGACTGACCACCCTCGTGCGGGCCTCGAAGCTGTCCGGGATCCCCGCCGAGCAGCTGCGCAGCGACCCCGCGGCCAATGTGCGGGGCGGCGCGGCTCTGCTGGCGGCCGCGCAGAAGAAGCTGGGTCGGCCGCTGGGCGGCGCGGCCTCCGACTGGTTCGGCGCCGTCGCCACGTTCTCCGGCGCCGACGACGCGGCGACGGCGACGTCGTACGCCGACGACGTGTTCGCGGTGATCCACGACGGTGAGCGGCGGACCAACGACGCGGGCCAGGCTCTGCGGCTGGCCGCCGACCCTTCCGCCACCGCGCACACGGCCCAGCTGGCGCGGGCCGGTCTGCGCCGGGCGGACACCGGGGACACCGAGTGTCCGCGGACGGTGTCCTGCGAGTGGATCCCGGCCCCGTACGAGGAGTTCGGCGACGGCGACTACGGCAACCACGACCTCGCGGACCGGCCGAAGGACCAGAGCATCGACTACATCGTCATCCACGACACGGAGGCGACGTGGGAGCAGACGCTCAAGCTGGTCCAGGACAAGACGTATCTGGCCTGGCACTACTCGCTGCGCTCGACCGACGGGCACATCGTGCAGTCCATCAAGTCGAAGGACGTGGGCTGGCACGCGGGCAACTGGTACACGAACGCCAAGTCCATCGGTCTGGAGCACGAGGGTTTCCTGGCACAGCCCGACTCCTGGTACACGGAGGCGATGTACCGCTCGTCGGCGCGTCTCGTGAGGTACCTGTCGAAGCGGTACGACATCCCGCTGGACCGGCAGCACATCCTGGGCCATGACACGGTGCCCGGTCCCACGACGGCGACCATCCCGCAGATGCACACGGACCCGGGCCCGTACTGGGACTGGTCGCACTACTTCGCGCTGCTGGGCAAGCCGTTCCACCCGACGGCGGGCAAGAAGGGCGGGCTGGTCACGATCGACCCGCGGTTCGCCGAGAACCGGCCGCAGTACACGGGGTGCACCGAGGCGGGCGAGCCGTGCGCCGCACACGGGTCGAGCGCGGTGCGGCTGTACACCGCGCCGAGCGAGGACGCCCCGCTGGTCAAGGACGTCGGGCTGCGCCCCGGCGGCGAGGACTCGACCATCGACGTCAACGACATGGCGTCGCGGGTCTCGGCGGGCCAGCAGTACGCGGTCGCGGAGCGCAGGGGCGACTGGACGGCCGTCTGGTACCTGGGCCAGAAGGCCTGGTTCCACAACCCGGCGCGGCATCCGGTGGCCGTGAACGCGAAGGGTCTCGTCGTCACCGCGAAGGACGGCGCGGCGGACGTCCCGGTCTACGGGCGCGCCTACCCGGAGAAGGAGGCGTACCCGGCGGGCATGACGCCGCAGGCGATCTCGCCGTTGCCGTACAAGCTGCTCTCGGGGCAGCGGTACGCGGTCGGCGGGCGGACGACGGGCGAGTACTTCTACTCGCCGACGTTCGACACGTCGACGCACCGGGTGGTGCGCGGCAAGGACGTGTACTACGAGATCCAGTTCGGTCACCGGGTCGCGTACGTGCGGGCGGCCGACGTGAAGGTGGTGCCGTCGACGGTCTCCTGAGGTACGGGACCGTGAGCGGGCCGCGGGCCCGGGTGCGCCGTGGGGGCGGACCCGGGCCCGCGGTCCGTGTCAGTCGAACACGTAGCGGCGGCCCGCGGTCGCCTTGACGGTGCGCTCGCCGAACAGGGTGCTGCGGACGGTGAGTTCACGGGTGCGGGACGCGGTCAGGACCACGCGGGTGGCGCGGCCCGCCGCCCAGTCGATGTCGACGGTGGCGCCGCCGCGGGCGCGCAGCCCGCGCACGGAGCCGTCGGGCCAGCTCGACGGCAGCGCGGGCAGTACCTCGATGACATCGTGCTGGCTCTGCAGCAGCATCTCCACGACACCGGACGTGGCGCCGAAGTTGCCGTCGATCTGGAACGGCGGGTGGGTGTCCCACAGGTTCGGCAGGGTCGACGACCTGAGCTGTTCGGCGAGCATCCGGTGCGCGTGGTCGCCGTCGCGCAGCCGCGCCCAGAAGTTGATCTTCCAGGCCTTGGACCAGCCGGTGCCGCCGTCGCCGCGGGCGGTGAGCGAGACCTTCGCGGCGTCGGCCCAGCGGCTGCCGGGTTCGATCTGCCGGCCGGGATGCAGGGCGAAGAGGTGGGAGACGTGCCGGTGGTCGTCGGTGGGGCTGTCGAGGTCGGTCTTCCACTCCTGGAGCTGCCCCCAGGACCCGATGCGCAGACCGGGGTCCAACTTCTCCAGGGTGTCGGCCAGTTGCTGCCGGAAGGCGGGCCGGTCGCCGAGTGTCCGCGCGGCCTCGAGGGTGTTGGTGAGCAGGTCGTGGACGATCTGCTGGGACATCGCGGCGCCGGCGGTGAAGTCGCCGTGCTCGGGCGAGTAGCTGGGCGTGACGACGAGGCTGCCGTCGCGCGGGTCGGTGCGCAGGGTGTCGAGCCAGAACTCGGCGGCGGACTTCATGAGCGGGTACGCGGTGGTGCGCAGGTAGTCGGTGGAGCCGCCGAAGCGGTAGTGCTCGTAGAGCTGCCCGGTGAGCCAGGCGGCCGCTTCGGGGAACCAGAAGGAGGTGGCCCAGTCGTGCACGCCCGTGAATCCGTAGGGGTTGGTCTCGTTGTGCACGACCCAGCCGCGGGCACCGAACATCTCGCGTGCGGTGCGCTCGCCCGGGGCCCGCAGGGCGGCGACGAAGCGGTCGTAGGGCGCGGTGGTCTCGGCGAGGTTCGCGGCCTCGGCGAGCCAGTAGTTCATCTGGAGGTTGATGTTGACGTGGTAGTCGGCCGACCAGGGCGGGGCGGTCGAGGCGTTCCATCCGCCCTGGAGGTTCGCGGGCAGCGAACCGGCCCGCGAGGAGGCGATGAGGAGGTAGCGCCCGTACTGGAAGAAGAGCGCTTCGAGGGCGCGGTCGGCGGCGCTGCCGGTGCCCGTGTACTCCTGGAGCAGCTGGTCGGTGGGGACGTCGGCCGGGGTCTGCTGTCCGATGTCGAGGGCGACCCGGTCGAGGAGGGTGCGGTGGTCGCGGACGTGACGGGCGCGCAGGGCCGCGTGGTCGCGGGCGGCGGCGCGGTCGACGGTGGCGGTGACGGCGGCGTGCGGGTCGGCGCCGCGGTAGTGGGGATGGGTGTCGGCGTAGTCGGTGCCTGCGGCGAGGACGAAGGAGACGCGGTCGGCGCCGGTGACGGTGAGGGTGCCGTCGGTGCCCGCGGTGAGGGTGCCGCCGGTGTGCCGGACACGGATCTGGGCCTCGAAGCGCAGTCCGTTGTCGTCGAGGCGGCCCGTGACGCTGATCCGGTCGCCGGTGGCGGCCGCGGTGAAGTCGGCGCGCGGTGAGGTGTAGCGCAGGGTGACGGTGATGCTGCCGGGGCGGTCGGCGGTGAGCTCTCCGGCGAGGACGCCGTCGGGGTGCGAGGCGAGGTACTCCCTGCGGTGGGCGACGCCCTCGTGGGTGTACGTGACGGTGGCGAGGGCGGTGCGCAGGTCGAGGGTGCGCCGGTAGTCGGGCGGGGTGGCGTCGGGGCCGCCGGGGAGGTCGAGCCGGAGGTCGCCGAAGGTCTGGTGGGCGCCGTAGCCGGTGCGGGCCTGGCCGAGTGCGGCGGTGACGGTGTCGGGGTCGAGGCGGGTCTCGGCGTCGAGGCGGCGCCGGACGTCGGCGAGGGCGTCGGGGCGCGGGCTGCGCCAGTTCCCGGAGTCGTAGCCGTCGCGGGCGCCGGGGCCGCCGGTCCACAGGGTCTTCTCGTTGAACTGGAGGCGCTCGGAGGCGAGGGTGCCGAAGACCGAGGCGGCGAGGGCGCCGCTGCCGATGGGCAGCGTCTCGCGCTCCCAGTCGGCGGCGGGTGTGCGATACCAGAGCCGCAATTCATCGGAGGGTTCGGCGCGCGGGGTGTCGGCGGCGGCCGCGGCCGCGGGTCCCGCGAGCGGGACCGCTCCGGCCGCGAGGGCTGCGGCTCCTGCGGCCGCACTCTTCATGGTGGTTCTTCGCGTGACTCCGTCGGGCGCGGAGTGCTCAGGGTTCCCAGAAGGCATGCCTCGGCACGCTAGAGGTCCGATGACTCTCCGGCAAGAGGGTGCGCACGACCGCGGTCGGCCCTCGGCGGAGCAGGTCGCTCCGCAGAGGGCTCGGACCGGGGCTCAGCCCTGCTGGAAGAGCTCCGCGGGCAGCGGCTTGAGCAGCGCGTAGAGGTCGTCGGTGATCGGACGGTCCCAGGAGGCGATCGTCACGAGGACCTGGTCGCTGCGGTCGAACTGGACGCAGGAGATCCGGGTCTCCGACAGCTTGAGGCGGCGCACGATCAGCAGGTTGTCCCCCTGCATGACCGGGACGTCCTCGACGCCGGTGACCGTGACCTCCTCGTCGTTCTCCAGCGCGATGAGGAGCTGGGCGACCTCGAAGGGGATCTCGCCCTCGGCGGTCTCCCGGGCCGGGGAGCCCTCGGGGAGGTTGCCGATGATCATCGCGGGGCCACGGCCGCCGAACAGGTCGTAGCGCAGGAAGACGCCCTGGCAGGAGCCGTCGGGCGCGGGCAGCAGGCCGGCCCCGAGGTTGCCCGGCCAGTCACCCGGATCCATGGCCAGGACGTCGAAGTCGGGGCCCGCGGGGGTCGCTGCGCGGCGGCGGAGGAAGGACATGCGCTCCATCGTACGTCGCCGCGGCGGTCCGGCCCGTGCCGGGGCTCACGCGCTGTGAGGTGCGCGCTCCGCGCGGGAGTTGTGGCGCTCGTGGTGGCGGGCGACCCGGGCGCGGTTTCCGCACGAGGGCGTGCACCACTCCTGGCGCGGGTGCTCCTTGAGGAAGTACCGCACGCAGCGCGGCGCGTGGCAGGCGCGCAGCCGCCGCCGGTCCTCGCCCGCGAGGAATCCGATCGCGGCGCGGGCGAGCGCGGCGACGAGCCGGTCGGCAGGCGCCGCCCCGGCCGCGGTGGCCTCGTGGGCGGCGGGCTCCGCCCCGTCCGCGGCAGCCCAGGTCAGTACCGGCACGACGGGGCACAGGGCGGC
>NZ_WWIA01000678.1 GCF_009870065.1 Streptomyces sp. SID5785
CCCGCCCCCTCCAGGGGCGTTCGGCCCGGCACCGGGCGCACCCATCTCCGCCCCGGGCATGCGCTGGCCCGACCCGGGGTCGCCGGTACACCCAGGCCCGCGCCGTAGCCCAGCCCCGATCCCACCGTCCCGCCCCCTCCAGGGGCGCTCGGCCCGGCACCGGGCGCAACCGTGTCTGCCTCGGGCATGCGTTGCTCTGACCCGGGGTCGCCGGTACACGGGTGTGCCCAGGCCCGCGTCGCCGTGCCGCCCCGATCCCACCATCCCGCCCCCTCC
>NZ_WWIA01000679.1 GCF_009870065.1 Streptomyces sp. SID5785
GTCTACCGGCGCGAGCGCACCGGTGGCTGGCGGACGCAGCAGCTGTGGCCGTGAACGACGCGGCGGACTCCGGCGACGGCCCCGCGCGTCCGGCCACGGTCGTCGACCACTGGCGCGCGGGTCTGGACACGGTCCCCGACGAGGTGTGGCGGCGCACGGACGCCGAGGTGCTGCTGCTCGCGGACAACCGGCTCACGCGGCTGCCCGCCCGGATCGGCACGCTCACCCGGCTGCACACGCTGGACCTGGGCCACAATCTGCTGCCCTCGGTGCCGGCCGAGATCGGCGCGCTGACGGGGCTGACCCGCTTTCTGTACCTGCACGACAACCGGCTGACCGCGCTGCCGGACACGCTCGGTGCCCTCGACCGGCTCGCGTACCTGAACGTGGGCGAGAACCGGCTGACCGCGCTGCCCTCGACGCTCGGCGCGATGAGGGGTCTGGTCGAACTGCGTGCCGGGCACAACCGGCTCACCGCGCTGCCGGAGGGCCTGGGCGCCCTCACCGCGCTGCGCGAACTGTGGGTGCGGGGCAACGGGCTGACCGCGCTCCCCGACGGGGTGCGACACCTGACCGAGCTGCGCGAGCTGGAGCTGCGGGACAACGCGTTCGAGGCCGTGCCGCAGGTGCTGCGGGGGCTGCCGCGGCTGCGCCGCCTCGACCTGCGCGGGAACCGGCTGCGCAGGCTGCCCGGCTGGGTCGCCGAGCTGCCCGCACTGGAGAAGCTCGACCTGCGGTGGAACGACGTACGTGTCGCGCCCGGCCTGCTCGACGAGCTGACCGGGCGCGGCTGCGTCGTGCTGCGCTGACGGCTCAGCCCTGGCCGTCGCCCGGGTCGTCCGCCGGTTCCTCGGGCGCGGGCGGGACGACGACGACCGGGCTCGCCGCGTGCAGCAGGACGGCGTGGGTGACGGAGCCGAGCATCGGTGCCGGGCGGGTGAGCCGACGGCGGTGACGGCCGACGACGACCAGCTCGGCCTCGCGCGAGGCGTCGACGAGGTGACCGGCCGCGTCGCCCGGCGCGACGTGGAGTTCGACCGCCACGCCGGGGTGGGCCGTGCGCAGGGCCTCGGTCTGCTCGTTCGCCAGGGCGAGCGTCTCCCGCTCGGCGGCCTCCTGGTCCTGCACGGTGGGGGTGAAGTCGCCGAAGGCCGACCAGGCGAGCACCGGCCACGGGTACGCCACGACGACCTGCACCCGGGCGCCGCTGCGGGCGGCGTGCGCGAAGGCGTGCTCGAGCGTGTCCGCGTCGGGGGCGTCGGGTTTGAGGCCCACGACGACGCGCCGCCCGTCCGGCACCGGGGCGTCGGAGGCGACCCCGCGGTCCGGCCGGGGCACGACGACGACGGGGCAGTGCGCGTCCCGGGCCGTCGCGATGCCGTTCGACCCGAGGACCAGGCTGGCGAAGCCGCCGCGTCCCCGCGAGCCCATCACGAGGATCTGCGCCTGCGCGCTCTCCTGCGGCAGCAGGTCCGCGGGCAGTCCCTCGCGGCTGACGTACTCGACGGGCGGCAGGTCCGCGCGTCCCGCGAGGTCCGCGCGGACCGCCTCGATCACGCGGTCCTCGTCCGGGGGCGGCTCGGTCCCGGCCACGAGGACGCCGGGCTGCAGCGCGGGCGCGTACTGGCGTACGTGCAGGACGCGCAGCCCGGTCCCGCGCCGGAGGGCCTCGCCGAGCGCCCAGTCCAGGGCCCGTGCACTGTCGTCGGACCCGTCGACCGCGGCGACGACGGGCAGGGGGTTCGGCGTGCTCATCTGGTCTCGCCTCCGACACCGGGCACGGTGGCCGCGCCCTGTTAGACCGGCTGTTCCTGTGGCCAGGCTCGCTCATCGGGCCACCACAGGACAGGGCCGAAGGTCACGTGTCGCGGCGAGATCCCCGTCGGCGGGACCCCGGTCGCCGGGCCCCCGGTCGGCGGGGCACCTCCGGGGAACGCCCTAGGTCAGATCGAACTCGCCCTCACGGGCGCCGTGCACGAACGCGCCCCACTCGGCGGGGGTGAAGATCAGCGAGGGGCTCTGCGGGCTGCCGCTGTTGCGCATCGCGATGAAGCCCTCGACGAAGGCGATCTGGACATCTCCCCGCCCTTTGCTGCTCGACCGCCAGTCCGCGCCGCTCAGGTCCAGGTCCGGCTTGTCCCACCCCGCGAGCGGGTGCTGGTCGATGGTGCTCTCGGCCACGTCCGTGCTCCTCCCGGTTCGTCGTCCGTGCGCCAGCCTAGCGACCGGTCATGCCCCCGCACAGGCCGCGCAGCGAGCCGGTGTTCAGTTCGTCGGCGGCTCCGCTCCGACCAGCCACATGGAGAAGAACTGCGAGCCTCCGCCGTAGGCGTGCCCGAGGGCCTTGCGGGCCCCGTCCACCTGGTGTTCCCCGGCACGGCCGCGCACCTGGAGCGCCGCCTCGGCGAAGCGGATCATGCCGGAGGCGCCGATCGGATTCGTGGACAGGACGCCGCCCGACATGTTGACGGGGAGGTCTCCGTCGAGCTCCGTGACGCCCGACTCGGTGAGCTTCCAGCCCTCGCCCTCGGCGGCGAAGCCCAGGTTCTCCAGCCACATGGGCTCGTACCAGGAGAACGGCACGTACATCTCGACGGCGTCGATCTCGCGGCGCGGGTCGGCGATGCCCGCCTGCCGGTAGACGTCCGCGGCACAGTCCTTGCCCGCCTGCGGGGACACGAAGTCCTTCCCCGCGAACAGGGTGGGCTCGCTGCGCATCGCGCCGCCCAGCATCCACGCGGGCCGGTGCGGGGCGCGGGCCGCTCCGGCGCGGTCGGTGAGGATCATCGCGCAGGCGCCGTCGGAGGACGGGCACGTCTCGGAGTAGCGGACCGGGTCCCAGAGCATGGGCGACGACTGCACCTTCTCCAGGGTGATGTCGTGCTCGTGGAGATGGGCGTAGGGGTTCTTCAGGGCGTTGCGCCGGTCCTTGTAGGCGACCAGGGAGCCGACGGTGTCGGGCGCGCCGGTGCGGCGCATGTAGGCGCGCACGTGGGGGGCGAAGAAGCCGCCGGCGCCCGCGAGGAGCGGCTGCTGGAAGGGGATCGGCAGGGAGAGTCCCCACATGGCGTTGGACTCGGACTGCTTCTCGAAGGCGAGGGTCAGCACGGTGCCGTGGACCCGGCCCGCGATCAGGTTCGAGGCGACGAGCGCGGTCGAGCCGCCGACCGAGCCTGCGGTGTGGACGCGGAGCATGGGCTTGCCGACGGCGCCGAGCGCGTCCGCGAGGTAGAGCTCCGGCATCATGACGCCCTCGAAGAAGTCGGGCGCCTTGCCGATGACGACGGCGTCGATGTCGGCCCAGGTCAGCTCGGCGTCGTCGAGGGCGCGCCGGGCGGCCTCGCGGACCAGGCCCGCGAGGGACACGTCGTGCCGGGCGGCGACGTGGTGGGTCTGGCCGATGCCGACGACGGCGACGGGTTCCTTGTGGGTGGCGGGGCTCATCGCTGGTCCTCCCCTTCGAGTACGGCGACCAGGTTCTGCTGGAGGCAGGGCCCGGAGGTGGCGTGGGCGAGTGCGCGGTCGGAGCCGCCGCGGTGGATGCGCGCGGCGGCCTCACCGATGCGCACGAGGCCCGCGGCCATGACGGGGTTGGCGGCGAGCGCGCCGCCGGAGGGGTTGACGTCGACGTCGTCGCCGAGCCGCAGCGCCTTGCGCAGGACGACTTCCTGGGACGTGAACGGGGCGTGCAGTTCGGCGGTGTCCACGGGCCGTTCGAACAGGCCGGCCCGTTCGGCGGCGAGCCGGGCCGAGGGCGAGTCGGTCAGATCGCGCACGCCGAGGCTGTGCGCCTCGATGCGGTGGTCGATGCCGCGGATCCAGGCGGGCCGCTCGCACAGGTCGCGGGCGCGGTCGCCGGCGGCGAGGATCACGGCGGCGGCGCCGTCCCCGACGGGCGGGCAGTCGCCGGTGCGCAGCGGGCGGACCTCGTAGTCGCCCTGCGCCACGCCGGATCCGCGCAGTTGGGCGTGCGGGTTGGCGCTGGCGGCCGTGCGGCTGCGGGCGGCGACCCCGGCGAGGGCCCGCTCGTCGGTCTCCCCCGCGTCGACGAGCGCCTGGGCCTGGAGGGCGGCGAGCGCGACGGAGTCGGGCCACAGCGGGGCGACGTAGTACGGGTCGAGCTGCCGGGTGAGCACGTCGCGCACCGAGCCGGGCGAGGACTTGCCGTAGGAGTAGACGAGCGCCGTGTCGGCGTCCCCGGTCAGGAGTTTGGTCCACGCCTCGTACAGCGCCCAGGCGCCGTCCATCTCGACGTGGGACTCGGAGATGGGCGGCCAGGCGCCGACGCCGTCGAGGGCCATGGTGAACGAGAAGGCGCGGCCGGCGAGGTAGTCGCTCGACCCCGAGCAGGTGAAGCCGATGTCGCTGGTCCGCAGGCCGGTGGCGTCGAGCACCTGGTGCAGCACCGGCATCAGCATCTCCACCTCCGAGATCTCGTCGGTGGTGCGCCGGTGGTCGCTCTGGGCGAAGGCGACGACGGCGATGTCCCTGATCGGCGGCCGCATCTCAGATCAGCTCCTTGTACGTGTCGTAGTCCGCGTCCGGTTCGCCGGTGGGCCGGTAGTGGTCGGGGTAGCGGCCGCCCTCGGTCCACACGGGTTCGACGCGCAGTCCCATCCGCACCTCGTCGTACGGGATCCCGGCGATGCGGCCGTGCAGCGCGAGGTCGGCGCCGTCGAGCGCGATGTGGGCGTAGACGTAGGGGAGTTCGATGTCGAGGTTCTTCGCCTTGACGTTGACGATGCAGTACGTCGTGACGGTGCCGGCCGGGCCGACCTCGACCTGGTCCGTCGTGGCGACGCCGCAGGTGGGGCAGGCGCCGCGGGGCGGGACGTAGACCTTGTGGCAGGAGGGGCAGCGCTCGCCGACGGTGCGGCGGTCGGCGAGCGCGTTGATGTACCGGCTCTGGGCGCCGCCGGGACCGTACGTGTAGTCGAGCCGGGCGGGGGCCACGATGCCGGTGACCATGTCGGCGAACTGTCCGTCGTGCGGGGCGGCTTCACCGGCCGCGGGCTCCGTGTCGTCGGCCGGTTCGAAGCAGGCGATGTCGGTGATGGCGCCCTCGCGTTCGGCGGCCCAGCGGATGCGGACGCGCAGGCCGGTACGGACGGCGTCCGGGCCCGGCACGTCGAGGGCGTGCAGAAGGGCGGTGTCGGCGCCGTCGAGCCGGACGAGGACCCAGGCGAACGGGGTGTCGAGCGGCTGGCCGCGGCGCGGCGCGTGGTTCCACGCCCACGTGGTGACGGTGCCGGTGGGAGCGACCTCGACGAGGTCGCGGAGTTCCTCGGCGGTGTCGGGGTCGTACTCGACGGGCGGGACGAGGACCTGGCCGGCCGAGGTGCGGACGCCGAGGGGGACGCAGTGGCGCAGTCCGGTCAGGAAGGCGCTCTGCACGGGGCCGAGGGAGCGGGTGAAGGGGAACTCCACGATCAGGGGTGCGCGGAGAACCTCCGGTCGGGGGCTGGTCGTCATGGCGCGGGTCTCCTTCTGTGCGGGGGCGTCGGTCGGGTGTCGTGGTCGGGTGCGGCCCGGTGGTGGGCCGGTCGCGCGCAGTTCCCCGCGCCCCTGGATGCGGACGGCTACGCGCGGCGGAAGACGGCGGGGCGGCGCTCGGCGAAGGCGCGGGCGCCCTCCTTGGCGTCGGCCGTGTCGAACACGGGCCACCCCCGCTTCAGTTCGGCCGCGAGCCCGTCCGCCTCGGAGAGCTCGGCGCACTCGTACACGGAGGCCTTGACGGCCTCCACGGCCAGGGGCCCGCACGCGTTCACCCGCTCGGCGATCTCCAGCGCCGCGTCGAGCGCCGTCCCCTCGGGCACGACGCGGCCGACGAGCCCGATCGCCGCGGCCTCGGCGGCCGTGTAGGGGCGTCCGGTGAGCAGCATCTCCAGGGCGTGCGTGCGCGCGATCTGCCGGGGCAGCCGCACCGTCGAGCCGCCGATCGGGAACAGCCCCCGGCGCACCTCGAAGAGTCCGAACGTGGCGGTCTCCCCCGCGACCCTGATGTCCGTGCCCTGGAGGATCTCCGTGCCGCCCGCGACGCAGGCGCCCTCGACGGCGGCGATGACCGGCTTGCGCGGCCGGTGGTGGCGCAGCATCGCCTTCCAGTGCAGGTCGGGGTCGGCCTTCATGCGGTCGCGGTACTGATCCCCGTCCATGCCGCGGCCCGCCAGGGCCTTGAGGTCCATGCCGGCGCAGAAGGCGCCGCCGGCCCCGGTCAGCACGATCGAGCGGACGGAGTCGTCGGCGTCGGCCTCGAGCCAGCCGTCGTGGAGCCCGACGAGCATCGGCAGCGACAGCGCGTTCCTGGCCTCCGGCCGGTCGAGCGTGAGGACGAGCGTCGCGCCCTCGCGCCGTACGTCGAGATGTTCGGTACCGCCCATGACTGCCCTCCAGTCGACCGGGGCGCGAAGGCCCCGAAGCCCTCGGAACGAGAACAGGTTGCAGGAGGGCGCGTACCGGCACAAGAGTTTTCTGACAGGTAGTCAGATTTCTTGTGTGCGGGCCCTTCCGCCTTCCTGGCGTCTCTGCTGTGATGACCGGCACACGAGACGGTGCCACGGTCAGGAGGAGCGGTGGAGTACAACCTTGCCGACCTGTTCGAGTCGGTCGTCGACGTGGTCCCCGACCGCGAGGCCCTCGTCTACGTCGACCACCCGGGCACCGGCGCCGAGCGCCGGCTGACCTACGCGGAACTGGACGCCGCGGCCAACCGCGTCGCGCACCACCTGATCGACAGCGGCATCCGGCCCGGCGAGCACCTCGGGCTCCACCTCTACAACGGCGTCGAGTACCTCCAGACGGTGCTCGGCTGCCTCAAGGCGCGGGTCGTCCCGGTGAACGTCAACTACCGGTACGTGGAGGAGGAGCTGGTCTACCTCTACCGGGACGCGGATCTGGTCGCGCTGGTCTTCGACGCCGAGTTCACCGACCGCGTGGCGGCCGCGCTGCCGCGCACGGAGAAGCTGCGGCACCTGGTCCGGGTGGGGACGCCGGGCCCGGACGCACCCCCGCTGAAGGCCGTCGAGCTCCCGGACGCCGAGGCCGCGGCCTCGGCCGAGCGCGGCTTCCCGCCCCGCTCCGCCGACGACCAGTTCATCATCTACACCGGCGGCACCACCGGCATGCCGAAGGGCGTGATGTGGCGCCAGGAGGACCTGTTCTTCTCCGGGCTCGGCGGCGGCGCGCCGACCGGGGAGCCGGTGACCCGGCCCGAGGAGCTCGCCGAGCGGGTGGCGGCGGGCGGGGACGGCATCACCTTCTTCCCCACTCCCCCGCTGATGCACGGCACGTCCACACTCACCGCGTTCATCGGCTTCAACTTCGGCCAGCGCATCGTGATCCACCGCAAGTTCGTGCCGCAGGAGGTGCTGCGCACGGTCGAGAAGGAGAAGGTCACCAGCATGTCCCTGGTGGGGGATGCGATGCTGCGGCCCCTGATCGACGCGCTGGAGGGACCGCTGCGGGGCACGGACTGCTCGTCGATGTTCAGCGTCTCGTCGTCCGGCGCGATCATGTCGGACTCGGTGCGCGCCGCCTTCCAGGCCCTCGTGCCCGACGTGATGCTCCTGAACAACTTCGGCTCGTCCGAGTCCGGCTTCAACGGCACCGCGACCGACGGCTCCGGCGCCGGGCAGGGCTTCAGGCTGCGGGTCAACGTCCGCACACAGGTGGTGGATCCGGCGACGCACCGGCCGGTCGCGGCCGGCGAGGTGGGCCGGCTCGCGCAGCGCGGCCATGTGCCGCTCGGCTACTACAACGACCCGAAGAAGACCGCGGAGACGTTCTTCGAGCACGACGGGGCGCGCTGGGTGCTGCTCGGCGACATGGCGACCGTCGACGAGGAGGGCATCGTCACGGTGCTCGGACGGGGCTCGCAGTGCATCAACACCGGGGGCGAGAAGGTCTACCCGGAAGAGGTCGAGCAGGCCCTCAAGTCGCATCCCGACATCTACGACGCGCTGGTCGCCGGGGTCCCGGACGCCACGTGGGGCAACCACGTCGCCGCGGTGGTCCAGCTGCGCGACGGCGCCCCGGCGCTCAGCCTCGACACCCTCCAGACCCACTGCCGCACCCGTCTCGCCGGGTACAAGATCCCCCGGCAGCTGGTCGTCACCGACCGGATCCAGCGCTCCCCGAGCGGCAAGGCGGACTACCGTTGGGCCCGCGCGGTGGCGGCGGAGTCCGCGGGGTAGCGCGGACGGCTCAGGGACTGGCGCTGTCGTACCCGTACCGCAGCGGCTGCGACCGTCCGTTCAGGATGCGCCGGTAGACGTACTGCGCGTCGATCCGGAACCCGTCGGCCGGCGCGGGCAGTGCGCACGGACGGCTCACCTGCAGCACCCGCGGGCGGTCGGTGACGTGCACCCGCACGCCGTCCGCGGGACCGCCGACCAGCATCGCCTCTTCCGCTCCGTGCTCGGGGAGCTCCTCTGCGTCCATGCCCGCAACTTTATCTCTTGCGCAATCAGGAAACTATCCGCCCCTTCCCCGGTGAAACCCGGTTGCCGCCGCCCGGCGCCGGTGCTGGGGTGACCGCATGGATGCAGAAGCGGTGCGGGAACTGTACGACCGGCAGATGCGGCGCGAGGCGCGGCCCGACGAGGACGGGGCACGGACGGAGCGCACGGCGGGGGTGCTGCGCCAGGTCGGCCCGCCCGGCGGCTGGAGCGGAATCCTGTGGTCGGACCTCGACGAGGAGAGCGCCGACGCGGCGATCGCCGAGCAGGTGCGGTACTTCGGCGCGGCCGGCCGTGACGTCGAGTGGAAGACGTACGGGCACGACCGGCCCGCCGACCTGCCCGCGCGCCTGACGGCGGCCGGGTTCACCGCCGAGGAGGAAGAGGCGCTCCTGGTCGCGGAGACCGCGAGCCTGCCGCTCGACGTGCCGCCGCCGGACGGGGTGCGGCTGCTCCCGGTGACCGAGGAGGCGCAGGTCGCGCTCGTCGAGAAGGTCCACGACCAGGCCTTCGAGAGCGACCGCTCCGTGATCGGGCACCTGCTCCGTTCCCAGCTGGCGCAGCACCCGGGCCGGGCCGCGGCGGTGGTGGCGCTGGCCGGGGACGAGCCGGTCAGCGCGGCCCGGCTCGAGCTGCACCCGGGCACCGACTTCGTCAGCCTGTGGGGCGGTGGCACGGTGCCGGCCTGGCGGGGCCGCGGGATCTACCGCTCCCTGGTCGCGTTCCGCACCCGCATCGCCGCCGACCAGGGATACACCTACGTGCACGTGGACGCCTCGCCGTACAGCCGGCCGATCCTGGAGCGGCTCGGTTTCGTGGCCCTGGGCACGACCACGCCGTACGTCCTGGAGGCGCGCGACAACCCGCACCGCCGGATCTCTTGACGGGGACGGCCCCGGCTTGAATTACTGAGGCCGAGAGATCAACCGAATGATCGGTCGGGACTTCGGGAGTGCGGACGATGACGTCGAGGGCTTCGAACACGCAGGGCTGGGACGCGGGCGAGCTGATGGGCGCGCCCGGGCTGCGGGCGCTGCAGCTGGAGCGGCTGCGGGAGACCCTCGGCCGGGTGTACGAGCGGGTGCCGTACTACCGCGAGGCCTTCGACGCGGCGGGGGTCCGTCCCGCGGACTGCACCTCGCTCGCGGACCTCGCCCGCTTCCCGTTCACCACGAAGGCCGCCCTGCGGGAGAACTATCCGTTCGGGATGTTCGCCGTGGACCGCTCCGAGGTCCGCCGGCTGCACGCCTCCAGCGGCACGACCGGCCTGCCGACGGTCGTGGGGTACACCCAGGCCGACCTGGACACGTGGGCGGACCTGGTGGCGCGCTCGATCCGCGCGGCGGGCGGCCGCCCCGGGGACACGGTCCATGTGGCGTACGGGTACGGCCTGTTCACGGGCGGTCTCGGCGCGCACTACGGGGCGGAGCGGCTCGGCTGCACGGTGGTCCCGGCGTCCGGCGGGATGACCTCGCGCCAGGTGCGGCTGATCCAGGACCTGAAGCCCGGGATCATCATGGTCACCCCGTCGTACATGCTGACCCTGCTCGACGAGTTCGAGCGGCAGGGCGTGGACCCGCGCAGCACGTCGTTGCGGGTCGGCGTCTTCGGCGCGGAGCCGTGGACCGAGGAGATGCGGCGCGAGATCGAGGAGCGCGCCGGGATCGACGCGGTCGACATCTACGGCCTCTCCGAGGTGATGGGCCCCGGCGTCTCGCAGGAGTGCGTGGAGACCAAGGACGGGCTGCACCTCTGGGAGGACCACTTCTACCCCGAGATCGTGGACCCCCTCACGGGCGAGGTGCTGCCGGACGGGGAGCAGGGCGAGCTGGTCCTCACCTCGCTCACCAAGCAGGCGATGCCCGTGATCCGCTACCGGACCCGGGACCTGACCCGGCTGCTGCCGGGGACGGCGCGGCCCGCGTTCCGCCGCATGGACAAGATCACCGGCCGCAGCGACGACATGGTGATCCTGCGCGGGGTGAACCTCTTCCCGACGCAGGTCGAGGAGATCGTGCTGCGCACGCCGGGCGTCGCGCCGCACTTCCAGCTGCAGTTGACCCGCGAGGGCCGGATGGACGCCCTGACGGTCCGCGCGGAGGCCCGCGCGGACACGACGCCGGACGAGCGGGAGGCCGCCGCGCGGGCGATCGCCGCCGGCATGAAGGACGGGGTCGGTGTGACGGTGTCCGTGGAGATCGTCGACCCCGAGACCCTGGAGCGCTCGGTCGGCAAGATCAGGCGGATCGTGGACCTGCGCGACGCCCGCTGACGGCCGCCTCGCTCACCCGGCCGCGAAGCGGTCCCGGAGCTCCCTCTTGAGGATCTTTCCGCTCGCGTTGCGCGGGAGCTCGTCCACGAAGACGATGCGCTTCGGCGCCTTGAAGTGGGCGAGCTTCTCGCGTGCGTGGGCGAGGAGTTCGGCCTCGGTGACCTCCGCGCCGCGCACCACGACGGCGGTCACCGCCTCGATCCAGCGCTCGTCCGGCAGCCCGACGACCGCGGTCTCCGCCACGGCGGGGTGCGTGTAGAGGGCGTCCTCGACCTGACGCGAGGCGACCAGGACCCCGCCGGAGTTGATGACGTCCTTCACCCGGTCCACGACGGTGAAGTAGCCCTCGGCGTCCCGCACGGCCAGGTCCCCGGAGCGGAACCAGCCGTCGCGGAAGGCCTGTTCGGTCTCCTCCGGCTTGTCCCAGTAGCCGTCGCAGAGCTGCGGGGAGCGGTAGACGACCTCGCCCGGGGTCCCGTCGGGCACATCCTTGCCGTCCTCGTCGACGACCTTCGCCTCGACGAACAGGACGGGCCGTCCGCACGAGTCCATCCGGCCCTCGTGCTCGTCGGGGCCGAGCACGGTGGCCAGCGGGCCGATCTCGCTCTGCCCGAAGCAGTTGTAGAAGGCCAGGCCGGGCAGCCGTTCGCGCAGCCGCTCCAGGACCGGTACCGGCATGATCGAGGCCCCGTAGTACGCCTTGCGCAGCCCGCCGAGGTCGCGGGTGGCGAAACCGGGCTCCTGGGACAGGGCGATCCACACGGTGGGCGGCGCGAACAGGCTGTCGGCCTCGCCCGCCTCGACCAGGTCGAGGATCGGGCCGGGGGCGGGCGCGTCGAGGATCGTGTTCGTCGCGCCGACGGCCAGGTAGGGCAGCAGGAAGACATGCATCTGCGCCGAGTGGTAGAGCGGCAGCGCGTGCACCGGGCGGTCGGTCGCGGCGAGGCCGAGAGCGTGGATCGCGCTGACGTACTCGTGCACGAGGGCGCGGTGCGTCATCCGGGCGCCCTTGGGCAGGGCGGTGGTGCCGGAGGTATAGAGCAGCTGGACGAGGTCGTCCGCCGCGGGCGCCGGACCGTCGTACGGGGCGGCGTCCGTGAGGCGGGCGAGCAGCGAGTCGTCCGCGTCGCGCAGGGCGAGGGTGCGGACCCCCTCGGGCAGGCGGGCCGCCAGGTCGGGGTCGGTCAGGACCAGGGAGCTGCCGGACTGGCGCACCAGGTAGGCGAGGTCCTCGCCGGTCAGGTTCTGGTTGACGGGGACGTGCACGAGGCCGGCCCGCGCGCACGCGAGGAAGCCGATCAGGTACGCGTCCGAGTTGTGCCCGTAGGCGCCGACCCGGTCGCCGGGCGCGAGCCCGAGGGCGCCGAGCACTCCGGCCGCGCGCGACACGGCGTCGTCCAGCTCCGCGTAGGTCCAGGCGCGGGCGCCGTGGCGCAGGGCGAGGCGGTGCGGGGTGCGGCGGGCGCTGCGCCGCAGCACCCCGTCGACGGTGCTGGCCGTGGCCTGTGCTGCCGGTGAGCTCGTCATGGCGCGATCCTCAGCGGTGCCGGCCCCGGGGTCAAGACACGCGGGCGCGGCGTCGCCCTCCGCGTCACGGCTCCGGGGCCGCGCGTCACACGGCCCGGGTGCGCCCCTCCCAGTACGGGTCGCGTAGCCGGCGCTTGTACAGCTTGCCGTTGGGGTCGCGCGGCATCACCTCGATGAAGTCCACCGTCCTGGGCCGCTTGTAGCCCGCGAGCCGCTGCTCGCAGTGCGCGAGGATCTCGGCGGCGAGCGTCTCCCCCGCCTCGTACCCGTCCGCGGCCTCGACGACGGCCTTGACCTCCTCGCCCCAGTCGTCGTGCGGGATGCCGAAGGCGGCCGCGTCGGCGACGGCGGGGTGGGCGAGCAGCGCCGACTCGATCTCGGCGGGGTAGATGTTCACGCCGCCCGAGATGATCATGTCGATCTTGCGGTCGCGCAGGAAGAGGTAGCCCTCCTCGTCGAGCACGCCCAGGTCACCCACGGTGAAGAAGTCGCCGATGCGGTTCTTGCGGGTCTTGCCCTCGTCCTTGTGGTACGAGAATCCGCCGGTGCTCATCTTCATGTAGACGGTGCCGAGTTCGCCCGGGGGCAGCCGGTTGCCGTCGTCGTCGAAGACCGCGAGCTCGCTGATCGGCCAGGCCCGGCCGACGGTTCCGGGCTTCTTCAGCCAGTCCTCGGCGGTGGCGAAGGCGCCGCCGCCCTCGCTCGCCGCGTAGTACTCCTCGACGCAGCCGCCCCACCACTCGATCATGGCGCGCTTCACGTGGTCGGGGCAGGGCGCGGCGCCGTGGATGGCGTGCCGCATGGACGACACGTCGTAGCGGTCCTTCACCTCCTGCGGCAGCGCGAGCAGCCGGTGGAACTGGGTGGGGACCATGTGGGTGTGGGTGCAGCGCTCGGCGTCGACGAG
>NZ_WWIA01000680.1 GCF_009870065.1 Streptomyces sp. SID5785
ATCCGCGGGACCGCGGCGAGCAGCGCCCGGGTGTACGGCTCGCGCGGCGCGGACAGGACCGCGCCGACGTCGCCCCGCTCCACCGCGCGCCCGTCCCGCATGACGAGGACCTCGTCGACGGACTCGGCGGCCACGCCCACGTCGTGGGTGACGAGGATCAGCCCCGTCCCGGTCTCCTGGCGCAACTGGTGCAGCAGGTCCAGGATCTGGGCCTGCACCGTCACGTCCAGCGCGGTCGTCGGCTCGTCCGCGATCAGGAGCTGCGGCTCGCACGCGAGCGCCATCGCGATCAGCGCCCGCTGCCGCATGCCGCCCGAGAACTCGTGCGGCCGGGACCGGGCCCGTCGCGCCGCGTCCGGGATCCGCACCCGGTCGAGCACCTCGACCGCGCGGGCCCGCGCGGCGCGCCGCGACACCCGGTGATGGACGCGGTAGACCTGCGCTATCTGGTCGCCCACGGCGTAGTACGGGTCGAGCGAGGACAGCGGGTCCTGGAACACCATCGCGGCCTTCGCCCCGCGCAGCGCCCGCAGTTCCGCGTCGCCGGCGTGGTGCACGTCCACCCCGGCGACCCGGACCGAGCCACCGACCTCGGCGCCCGTGCCGCGGTGCAGCCCGAGCAGCGCGTACGCCGTGGCGCTCTTCCCGGAGCCGGACTCGCCGACGATGCCCAGCGCGCCACCTGGCTCGAGCGAGAACGACAGGCCGCGCACGGCGTCCACGGCACCGAACGAGACGGACAGATCGCGGACGTCGACCAGGCTCATGCGAGCACCACCCGTCGGTCGGCCATCGCGTGGAGCACGTCCGCGACGGCGTTGGCGAGGACGACGAAGAACCCGGTGACGAGCACCAGCCCCACGACGACCGGAAGGTCCACGGTCCGCACGGCGTCGACGAGTTCGCGCCCCACACCGGGGATGCCGAACAGCGACTCGGTGAGGACCGCGCCACCGAACATCGACCCGATGTCCAGCGCGCCGAGCGCGATCACCGGGGCCAGAGCGCCGCGCAGCGCGTGCCGCCCCACCAGCGTCCGCTCGGACACCCCGTACGCACGGAAGGTGCGCACGTGGTCCTCCGCGAGCGTCTCCAGCATCGACGCCCGGGTCATCCGGGCGTACGGCGCCGCCGAGATCAGCGCGAGCGACACCCAGGGCAGCAGCAGGTTCCAGGCCCACTGCTCGGGGTCGTCGGTGAACGGCACGTAGTCCGGGAACGGCAGCACCTGAAGCACCGTCACCAGCAGGATGATCAGGAGCAGTCCGATGACGAACACCGGGGTCGCCATGCCCGCGAGCGTCACCCACGTGAGGATCCGCTCGGTCAGCCGGCCGCGCCGCCACACCGAGAGCAGCCCCGTGCCCACGCCGAGCACGACCCACAGCGCGGCCGCGCCGACGACGAGCGAGGCGGTCGCCGGGAGCTTGGCGAGGATCAGCCCGGTCACCTGCTGGTCGCTCTGGTACGAGAGACCGAGGCAGGGCGCCGGGCAGTGCAGCACGCCGGTGCCGGTCGAGTAGTCGTGCCCGGCGAACAGGCCCTGCACGAAGTGCGCGTAGCGGACGTACAGCGGGTCGCTCAGCCGCAACTGGTCGCTGACCTGCGCGACCTGCGCGGGCGAGCAGCGCGGGCCGCACGCGATCTGGGCGACGTCGCCCGGCGCGAGGTAGAACGCGGCGTACACGACGACACTCAGGGCGAACAGCACGAAGACGGCGCCGCCGAGCCGCCGTACCAGGAAGCCGGTCATGCGCGCGCCTCCTTCCTGCGGCCGGTGCCCACCCGCAGCCGGGACGCGGCCCGCGGGTCGAGCGCGGTGCGCACGCCCTCGCCGAGCACGGTCAGCGCGAGCACGGTCACGAACAGCAGCAGCGCCGGGACCAGCAGATAGGTGGGCGCCGCCTGGTACCAGGTGTCGGCGTCGCTGAGCATCTGCCCCCAGGACGGGGTCGGCGGCTTGATGCCGACCCCGAGGAAGGACAGCGCGGCCTCCACGACGATGTTCGAGGGGAAGAGCAGCACGGCGTACGTGATGACGGGCGCGGCCAGTGCGGGCAGCAGCTCGCGCCGGGCGACCTGGGCCGCGCTCCAGCCGCTGAGCCGGGCCGCCGCGACGTGGTCGAGGGACTTGAGGGCCAGCGTCCGGGCCCGCACGATCTTGGAGGTGCCGGCCCAGCCGACCAGGCCGATGATGACCGCGATCAGCACGGGGCGCGGGAAGCCGGCCGGTGCGACGGCGAGCGCGCCGAGCGCGACCACCATCAGGGGCAGGGCGACGAACACGTCGGTGATCCGGCTGAGCGCCTGGTCGACGAGGCGGTTGCCGAGCCCGGCGGCCAGCCCTGCCGCGACCCCGATGAGGACCTGGAGGACGGTCGCCGCGAGCGCGACGCCGAGCGAGACCCGGGCGCCGTACACGACCCGCGCGAACAGGTCGCGGCCGGTCAGCGGTTCGACCCCGAGCCAGTGGTCGGCGCTGATCCCGCCGAGGGCGCCGAGCGGCACCCCGCCGGTCGCCGAGTCGACGAGGTCCGGGTGGTACGCGGTGGCGTTCTGCCCCTCGATCGCGGTGAGCAGCGGCGCCGCCAGGGCGACGAGGACGAGGAAGGCGACGACGCCGCCGGCGACGAGCGCGGAGCGCCGGGCCCGCAGCCGGCGCCAGAAGGGGCGGCCGCCGGAGGCGGGGGCCGCGGCCCCCGCCTCCGGCGAGTCGTCCGGCCGGTCGCCCGGCGTGTCGACGAAGAGAGCTTCCGACATGACTACTTGACCGCCGCCTGCGAGATGTCGAGGACGCCGGTCCAGTCGCTGATCACGACGTTCCTGACGGACTTGCCGTACAGCCGCTTGTAGACCGGGTGGAACAGCGGCACGGTCAGCGCCTGCGCGCCGACCTTCTTGTCGAGCGCGCCCCAGCGCCGGGCGGCGGCGTCCAGGTCGGTCAGCTTGTTGATCGCGTCGATCTCCCGGTTGACCGAGGCGTCGTCGAGCCGGCCGGAGTTGAAGTTGGCGCCGTTCTTCACGATCTGCCGCCCGTCGAAGACGGGAGCGAAGAACGGTCCGCCGGACGGCCAGTCGGCGCCCCAGCCGCTCAGGAACAGCCCGGGCTCCGTCCTGAGGTCGTGGACCGTGGCGGAGTAGTCGTTCTCCTCGAGCCCCTTGAGCTCGACCGTGATGCCGGCCTTCTTCAGGGCCTCCTGGACCGCGGTGGCGATCTCCGGGCTGGTCTCGAAGTTCTTGGCGTTGGAGTGCGTGAGGGTGACGGTCAGGCCCTTCGCGTACCCCGCCTCCTTGAGCAGCTGCTTCGCCTTCGCCGCGTTGCCGTGCTTCCCGGCGGGGAAGTGGTCGTAGGGCGTGTAGCCGAACGACTTCTGGTCGGGCAGGAACGTCGTGGCGGGCTCGGCGAGCGAGGAGCCGCCCGCGGCGTTGACCACGGAGGAGCGGTCGACGGCGTAGGAGATCGCCTGCCGCACCTTCGGGTTGTCGAACGGCTTCACCTTCGGATTGAACGCGAGGTAGTTCGTGAAGCCGAAGTGGCCGGTGCCGACGCGCGCGGCGAGTTCCTTGTCGCCGCTGACCTTGGCGAGCTCGGCCGGACCGAGGTTGGTGTCCGTGGTGACGGCAGCCGCGTCGCCGCCGCGCGAGGCGGACAGCCGCTGGTTGATGACGGCGGAGTCGAGCCCCGAACGGACGTCGATCCGGTCCGGGTACGCCTTGCGCTCCTTGTCGGTGGCGGCGGACCAGTGCGGGTTGCGCTCCAGGACGAGCCGCTCGCCGTCGCCCTCGTTCCTGACGACCTTGTACGGGCCGGACGAGACGGGGTGCAGCTCGTACTTGGTGCCCGTGTCCTTGGCCTTCGGGACCGGGGTCGTCTGGGTCTGCGTCGCGAGGAAGGGGAACTCGCCCTCGGGCTTGTTCAGATGGAAGACGATGGTGCGCTCGTCGGGCGTCGCGATCGAGTCGAGGCCCTTCTTGTCCTTGTACGGACCCTGGTAGTCGGCCCCGCCGATCAGCCAGTCCCGCAGGTAGGGCGCGCCGCCGGACAGCTCGGCGGCGAAGGAGCGCTCGATGCCGTACTTGATGTCGGCGCTGGTGATCGGGGTGCCGTCCTCGTACGTGAGGCCCTTCTTGAGCGTGTAGGTCCACACGGTGGCGTTCTTGCTGGGCGTGCCGAGGTCGGTCGCCAGGTCGGGGACGACCTCGGCGCCGGCCGCGCCGTTCTCCCGGTTGCGGGTGGTGAGGGTGCGGAAGACGAGCGAGGGGACGTTGCCGCCGCCCGACGTGTAGAGCCGCGCGGGGTCGAAGTCGTCCTGCGGGCTGCTGTTCAGGACCGTGAGCGTGCCGCCCTTGTGCGGCGCCTTCGAGGCGCCGGCGGAACCGCCCTCGTTCTTCTGGGGACCGCAGGCGGCGGCTCCCGCACCCACGGCGAGCACGGTGACGGCCGCGGCCAGGCGGCGGGCGGTGACGGGCGGTTGACGCATCGGAAGACGACCTCTCGGGGACTGCGGGAACGGCGGAACGGAACGGGGAACCGCGCAGGCGTCGAGGAGCGGCCGATGTGTCCCGGCAGGCCGGGACACCGACGCCGGACCATCGGTCCGTATGTCGAGACATCGACATGACGAGATACGGAGAAACCGACACGAGGGATCAGGGGGCCGGAGGGACACCGGCCGGAGTGTCGGGAACGCTCACGCCTGCGGGCGGAAGGCGCGCGGATGCGCAGGCGTCAGCAACAGTGCACGTCGGAGACGCAGTGCCGGGTCACGCCGATGAGCGCCAGCTCGATGGCTGCGCTCTTCAGGGTGACGTGGCTGCGTGACATGGACAGGAATATGAAGCAGAAGATCAGGTGATGTCAACGCGAGATGAGACGGTCGTCTCGTATTACGAGACAGGGGCCAGGTCTGCCGCTTCCGGATGTCGTGAACGTCCGTGTATGGCACGGCAGTTCACCTCCCCGAACGGGGCGAACCGGAGGTGCTCCCCCCCGGAGCGGGTGGTGGACACGAAGGCGAGGGGAGTCCCGGCACACGAACGCCGGCAGGCCGTACGGGGAACGGCCTGCCGACGGGGCGCGGTCCCGGCGCCTGACACGAGGGGGGAGGACAAGGGGCCCGGACCGCTGCCCCCAGCATTCACGGCGCCTCGCCGGGCCGCACCCGGGGCGGCGCGAACGTGTGACGGGCCCGTCGCTCAGGCCACCACCGCACGGAACCGGCCCGGTGCGACCTCCTCGATCCGCCCGCGCGCGGACAGCCGGGCCAGGTGCTGCACCAGGGTGCGGCGCTCCACGGGCTGCACGTGCGCCCCCTCGACGTGCGGCCGGTACACGAGGCGGTGGCCGAGGAGTTCGGCGACGGTGCGCGGCTCGGCCAGCAGCGACAGGAGTGTCGCGTCCCGCCGCTCGACGACCCCGGCGTACGCGTCGAGCCGGCCCCGGAACTCCTCCGCCCCCTCGATCACACCCTTCTGGTGCGCGGTGCCGTACCAGCGCGCCTCGATGCCCCGGCACCGGCGCAGGGAGGCCTCGAACTGCGCGAGGTCGCTGCCCGTGTCGCCGTAGAACGGGCCGAAGGACGTCAGGTCGATGTCGGCGACGTACAGGAAGCCGTCCGGCTCGACCAGGAACCCGCAGTGGCCCGCCGTGTGGCCGGGCAGGTGCACGACCGTCACGGTCCGGCCCCCGAGGTCGAAGACCGTGCCCTCGGCGAACCCCTGCGCGTCCGGCCGGTCCACGATCCGGAACGTGTCCCGCAGCCGCCGGTCCAGGTCCGCCGCGTCCGGCGCCGCGAGGCCGAACCCCGCGACCATCGCCGCCCGCGACCGGACCGCCGCGAGGTCCTCCTCGTGCACGTGGACCGGCATGTCGTACCCGCCGAGCCCCGCCGCGTGGTCCTCGTGCCCGTGACTCACCAGCACCAGGTCCGCCGCCGGTACGTGGTCGAGCAGCGACAGCGACGGGTCGACCACCAAGGTCGCGTCCGCGCCGCGCACCAGCAGCGAGTGCGCGTACGGGTAGGCGCCCCGCCCGGCGCCCTCGAGCACCGAGACCGCCCCGTACGCCACCTCGACCGGAGGGGGAGAGGTCGTGCCGGTCACCTGAACACCTCGTCCGTCGGGGCCGTGTGGGTACCGGGGACTGTAACGCGGCGGCCCGCATCCGGCCGGTGAGCCGGGGGAGTTGCTCAGGCGCGCTCGCGGGCCCGATCCGCCGCAGCCCCGACCGGGCCCCGGTGCACGGGACCGTGACCGGGCAGCACCACGTCCGCGTCCAGGGCGCCGAGCACGTCGAGGGAGCCGAGCGCCCGGGCCCGGTCCGCGTGGAACATGCCGGGGAGCAGCTGCGGCCCCGCCGCCCGGGACGTGGGGTGCCCGGTCACCAGCGCGTCGCCGGTGATGACGATGCCGAGCGCCGGCAGGTGATAGGCGGCGTGCCCCTTCGTGTGACCCGGCGTGTGCAGCGGGACGGGCCGGCCGGGCAGGTCGAGAGCGCCCTCCACGGGGAAGGGCCGGGGCTCGTCGACGCGGAGCGGCGCCGTGCCGCCCGAGCGGATCGCGTGCAGCGCCCAGGGCAGCACCCCCGGACGCCAGGCCCGCGCCAGCACCTGGCCGACCGACACCTGGTCGAGGAACTCCCGCCGGGCGTGCGGCACTTCGGCCTCGTGCATGAGCACCGGCGTCCCGTACGTGACGCGCAGGTGCTCGGCGGCGCCGATGTGGTCGTTGTGCGCGTGCGTGACCAGCACCGCCGCCACCGACTCGGGAGCCAGGCCCAGGCGGGCGAGCGAGGCAAGGACGGCCTCGCGGTCCCCCGGGTACCCGGTGTCGATCAGCGTGCACGTGTCGCCGTCCCGCACGATCACCCAGTTCGTGTGGGAGCCCGACACCAGGTGGACGGTGTCGTCGACGCGGACGACGGCGTCGTCGCGCAGGGGGCGGGGCCCCGCCGGGGCGCTCACGCGGACCGCTCGCGCAGCCGGTGCGGGTGGGCCGGGTAGACACCGAGCACCCGGACCTCGGACGAGAAGAAGCGCAGCTCGTTCAGGGCGAGGGCGACCCGCGGCTCGTCGACGTGGCCCTCGACCTCGACGTAGAAACAGCTGGGGCTCAGGCCCGCGCCCATCTGGTAGCTCTCGATCTTGGTGAGGTTGACCGCGTTGGTGGCGAAGCCGCCGAGCGCCTTGAACAGGGCGCTCGGAATGTTCCGCACGGCGAAGAAGAGGCTCGTCATCACGGGGGCGTCCGAGAGCGGCGCGAAGTCGGCGTCGCGCGAGAGCACCACGAACCGGGTCGTGTTGTCCGGGTCGTCCTCGACGCCGGAGCGCAGCACCTCGAGGCCGTGGTGCCGGGCGGCCGCGGGCGGGGCGAGGGCCGCGTGCCGCACGTCGCCGAGCTCGGCCACCTCGCGGGCCGCGCCCGCGGTGTCGTCGCTGACCAGCGTGCGCCAGCCGCCCTCCCGCAGCACCTTGCGGCACTGGCCGAGCGCGTGCACGTGACTGCGCACCTGCTCCACCTGGTCGAGCGTCGCCCCGGGCACGCCCACGAGGTCGAAGTGGATCGCGAGGAAGAACTCCCCGGTCACGAAGAGCCCGGACCCGGGGAGCAGGTGGTGGACGTCGGCGACGCGCCCCGCCGCGGAGTTGTCGACGGGGATCACCGCCAGGTCGGCGGCGCCCAGCGTGACCGCGTCGAGGGCCTGCTCGAAGCCCGTGCAGGGCAGCTCGGTGCACCCGGGGAAGAGTTTCTGGGCGGCGGCCGCGGAGTTGGAGCCGTATTCACCCTGGTATGCGACGCTCGTCACGGTTTGTCACTTTCGATGAGAGCCGGCGCCGGTCGGTCGGCAGGCGATCACCGTAGACCCGACGGCCCGGCCGCCGCGGGAGCGTCCACGAGGAGAGACCGCACCGTGCGGCCCCGACGGCACCCGCGAAAAGGAGTCGGTGTGCGGGAGGCGCTCTGTTACCGTGGATCTTCCGTTCATCGTGTACGAGGAGAGCAGCCATGGCGGGTGACGACGACATCTCCGGGTGAGACCCGGACCTGACAGCCACCGGTGACGCCCGAGAAGCGTCCGCCGATGTGGCTGGCGAGTCGTCCCCTTCTGCCCTGACTCCGTCTCGCGGTGGAGTGCTTCGCGCATTCCCGCGTCACCCCCAGAGGTCCTCACGATGTCCGACATCTCCGTCGTCTGCTCGAACCTGTCCTTCGCCTGGCCCGACGACACCCCCGTCTTCACCGGCCTGTCCTGCACGGTCGGCCCCGGCCGCACCGGTCTCGTCGCCCCCAACGGCGCCGGCAAGAGCACCCTCCTCAAACTGATCGCGGGGGAGCTGAAGCCCACCGCCGGATCGGTCACCGTCACCGGCACCCTCGGATACCTGCCGCAGAGCCTCCCGCTGACCACCGGCCTGAGCGTCGCCGAGGTCCTCGGCGTGGCCCGCGTGATCGCCGCCATCGACGCCGTCGAGTCCGGCGACGTCGACGAGAGGCACTTCACCACGATCGGCGACGACTGGGACATCGAGGAGCGCACCCGCGTCCAACTCGACCGCCTGGGCCTCGACGACGTGTCCCTCGACCGGACCCTCGGCACCCTCAGCGGCGGCCAGGCCGTCTCGCTCGGCCTCGCCGCGCAACTGCTCCGGCGCCCCGACGTCCTGCTGCTCGACGAGCCGACGAACAACCTCGACCTCGAGGCGCGCGAGCGGCTCCACGACGTCCTGGCGGACTGGAACGGCTGTCTCGTCGTCGTCAGCCACGACCGCACCCTGCTCGACCGGATGGACCGCATCCTCGAGCTGGAGCGCGGCGAACTGCGCCTGTTCGGCGGCAACTTCACGGCGTACGAGGAGGCCGTCCGGGCCGAGCAGGAGGTCGCCGAGAAGAACGTCCGCAACGCCGAGCAGGCCCTGAAACGCGAGAAGCGCGAGGCGCAGCAGGCCAGGGAGCGCGCCGAACGGCGCATGAGCAACGCCGCCAAGGGGCTCAAGGACGCCGGCCTGCCCAGGATCTTCGCCGGGAACATGAAGCGCGGCGCCCAGGAGGCCGCCGGCCGCTCCGGACAGGTGCACGCCGGACGGGTCGGCGACGCGCAGTCACGGCTCGACGAGGCCGGACGCGCCCTGCGGGACGAGCAGCGCCTCACCCTCGACCTGCCCGACACCCGCGTCCCCGCCGGGCGCACCGTCTTCCACGGCGAACACCTGCGGGTCCGGCTCGGCGACCGGCCGCTGTTCGCCGCGGACGGCGTCGACCTGTCGATCCGCGGCCCCGAACGCATCGCGCTGACCGGGCCCAACGGCAGCGGAAAGTCCACCCTGCTGCGCCTCGTCCTCGGTGAACTCCTGCCGGAGAGCGGTGAGATCCGGCGCGCCGACGGCCGGATCGCCTACCTGTCCCAGCGGCTCGACCTGCTGGACCTCGACCGCACCGTCGCCGAGAACTTCGCCGCGTACGCACCGCACCGCACCGACGCCGAGCGGATGAACCTGCTGGCCCGTTTCCTGTTCCGCGGCGCCGGCGCCCATCTGCCCGCCCGCGTCCTGTCCGGCGGCGAACGGCTGCGCGCCACCCTCGCCTGCGTCCTGTGCGCCGAACCGGCCCCGCAGCTCCTGCTGCTCGACGAGCCGACCAACAACCTCGACCTGGTCAGCGCCGGGCAGCTGGAGAGCGCCCTCGCCTCCTACCAGGGGGCGTTCGTGGTCGTCAGCCACGACGAGCGTTTCCTCGCCGAGATCGGTGTCGGGCGCCGGCTGCGGCTGTCCGGCGGCGTCCTCGCCGAGGCCTCCGCACCGGGGGAGTGAGCAGGGCGGACCGACGCCCAGGAGACGTAGCGCCGACCCCCGCCAGGGTGATTCGTGTTCGGGGACCGGCCGGACCGGTCACACATGGAGCGTCATGACGGCGGCCCGGTCCGCGGCCGCCACGGGGTCGAGTGCGAGAAGGTCCTATGCGTGAATCTCAGGTGCGTCGGCGTGCGGAGACGGCCGGGCGGCGGATGCCCTCCCCGCGGCCGCAGTGGCAGAACCTCTTCGTCGCGCCGGTGTACGGCCCGGACGTGACGCAGCCGTGGTGCGAGGACGCCTTGCACGACGAGCCGGTGACCACGGTCCCGGCCCGGCGCCGCGCCGCCGGGCCGGCCGGACAGCCGCGCTGACCGCACGACGGGGCGGCCGCCGGGACCACCCGGCGGCCGCCCCGGTCAGGCGTCCACCTCCCCGGTGCGCGCCACCTGCGCGTACCAGCGCGCACTGGCCTTCGGGATGCGGGTGCCGGTCGGGTAGTCGACGTAGACCGCACCGAACCGGCGGCTGTATCCGTATCCCCACTCGAAGTTGTCCAGGAGCGACCACAGGAAGTACCCCCGCACGTCGGCGCCCGCCTGCATCGCGCTGTGCACCGCCGCGAGATGACCGCGCAGATAGGCGATCCGGTCCGGGTCGTTCACCTCGCCCGAGGGGTCGACGTAGTCGTCGAACGCCGCGCCGTTCTCTGTGATCACGAGCGGCAGTCGCGGGAAGTCCCCGCTGAGCCGCACCAGCAGCTCGTGCAGCCCCGACGGGTCCACCGCCCAGTCCATCGCGGTACGGGCACCGGGGGACCGGTGGAAGGAGACGTCGTCGGCGCCCGGCCACGGACTGTGCGCACTGGCGCCGTGCCCGTCGGAACCGTGGTCGCTCGACGGCGCACCGCCGGACACCAGCGTCGGCGTGTAGTAGTTGACCCCGAGGAAGTCCAGACGTTGGTGGCTCTCGCGGACGTCCCCGTCACGCACGAACGACCAGTCCGTCAGCGCGGCCGTGTCCCGCAGCAGGTCCTCCGGGTACGCCCCCTCCAGCATCGGGCCCGTGAAGACCCGGTTGGCCAGCGCGTCGATCCGGCGCGCCGCGTCCACATCGGCGGCGGCCTGTGAACGCGGGCGCACATGATGCACGTTGAGGGTCACCGAGACCTGCGCGGCCGGCGGCAGCGCCGCACGCAGGGCCTGGACGGCGCGGCCGTGCGCGAGGTTCAGGTGGTGTGCGGCCCGCAGCGCGGCCACCGGATCGGTGCGGCCGGGCGCGTGCACCCCCGAGGCGTAGCCCAGGAACGCGCTGCACCACGGTTCGTTGAGCGTGGTCCAGGTCGACACCCGGTCGCCCAGCGCCTCCGCGGCCATCCCCGCGTACTCGGCGAAGCGCTCCGCGGTGACCCGCTCGGGCCAGCCGCCCGCGTCCTCCAGCTCCTGCGGCAGATCCCAGTGGTAGAGCGTCGCGACCGGTTCGATGCCGTGCTCCAGGAGGGCGTCGGTCAGCCGCCGGTAGAAGTCGAGCCCCTTCTGCACGGCCGGGCCCCGCCCGGTCGGCTGGATGCGCGGCCAGGCCAGCGAGAAGCGGTAGGCGCCGACCCCGAGGTCGGCCAGGAGCGCGATGTCCTCACGCCACCGGTGGTAGTGGTCGGTGGCCACGTCGCCGGTGTCACCGTTGCGCACCTTGCCCGGTGTGCGCGCGTACGTGTCCCAGATCGACGGCGTCCGGCCGTCCTCGGCGGCGGCGCCCTCGATCTGGTAGGCGGCGGTGGCCGTGCCCCACAGGAACGAGGGCGGGAACACCAGGGAGGCCTCGGTGCGGGCCCCGGCCCGGGGCGCGACGTGTCCGACAGCGGTTGCCACGTGTTTCCTTCCGGAGAAGAGACAGGAGAGACAGGAGAAGGGCAGACAGGAAAGGGGGAGTCAGGAGAGAGAGGAGGAGAGCGAAGGCGGAGGGGCGCGGTGGCGTCAGCCCTTGACCGCGCCCTGCATGATGCCGCCGACGATCTGCCG
>NZ_WWIA01000681.1 GCF_009870065.1 Streptomyces sp. SID5785
GGAGCCGGGAGCCCGCCCGGCGGAGCGGAGCGCAGCCGGGTGCTTGATGAGGTAGAGAAACCTGTAACGGCTCTAGCGAGCCTCGGAGTCGGGAGAGACAAAGCAAACGGCGTCGATGGTCTGGCCGTCGCCATACGGGTGGACGGCTTCGCCAATCTTGCGCCAGCCCAAACGTTCGTAGAGACGCATGGCGGCAACATCCTTGGACACAACATCGAGCACCAGGCGTCGCCCTTCGCGTTGTCCATAGTCCATGGCGGCCCGCATCAATCGCTCGCCGGCGGCTCGCTTCCGGGCGTCTCGCACAACGAACAGTCGCGCCAACACCCCAATGCCTTCCTGAGAGTCGCCGCTCTGCTTCTGCCAGAAGACCACGGCCTCTTCGCCACGCGGCTTCATGACGGAGACATGCCCCACAACCCTCCCCTCCTCTGCTGCCACCCAGGCCGCCAACACGTCGTCCGACGTCAGCCACGCTTTCGGATCCTCGACCCCTTCCACCGGATAGCCATCGGTGGCATGTACCTCGATGAGGGCCGCTGACGCACCGGCTATATCGCCGTCCTCGAAGGGACGAATAACAAGATCGGTCACTGCGGACTCCTACTCATTCGACGGGCAGTTCGTAGAGCAAGCCGGTCTGGTCCGCGCGATGCACGTACCTGGAGACCTCGAACGGCACGCCCTCCTGATCCAGGCTGGTGTGCAGGACTTCGAGCACAGGCACTCCAGGGAGAAGATCAAGGACCGCAGCCTCTTCGGGAGTCGGCATGCGAGCGCTGATCTCATCTCGCACGCGCGTCATCACGTGCCCCAGTTCCTCAAGTCGCCCATAGATTCCGTCTTTGCCGGTCTTGGCTTGCAGGAGCAGGGTGCCCTGCGCTTCGTCCCATCTCAGATAGGTCGAAACGATCTGTACGGGCTCGTCGTCGGCGAAGTAGTGGTTCTCACGGTGAACGACGCTCGGCTCGTTGGTCGGAACGTTGAGACGCTCGGCGACGTCACGGGGCGGAACTTCCCGCACGATGCTCGGAACCTCGATCCGTGCCACCTTCCCTTGTCGCTTCGCTTCAAGGCGGAAGGGGGTGAGGCCGGTCTCGCGGTTCTTGAGCGAGTATCGGTCACTGCCGAAACGGAACAGCCGCTGTGGTTCTCGTACGAAGACTCCGCGTCCGTGGCGAGCCGTGACCAGCCCCTGCTCGGCGAGAATCCGGACCGCTTCACGGGCGGTGTTACGGGCGGCCCCGTGGATCTCGGCAAGGGTGCGCTCGGAGGGCAGCTTGTCTCCAGGCGCCAGCTCGCCGCTCTCGATCGCGCTCCGCAGAGCCTCCGCGATGCGCCTACTCGCTGGCTGCTGTGAGGCTCCGGGCGTCGTCATGCTCCCGAGCATAGCAACTGGCTTAAGCCAGCGTCTTGACGCGCGCAGCCACTCATGGGTTACTGGCTTAAGCCAGTAACTGGCTCAAGCCAGTTTCCCGCACCGGGACGGCGCTCCTACCGCCAAGCAGATTCGCCGCCCCGGCTTCCCAACTGAGGGAGCTTTCATGATGCCTGCGACGTCGACCGCTTCGCACATTGAGGTCACATACCGTGCGAGCGCGTTCCGTGGCTGCCCGGCATGCGCGGAGATGCGCTGCACCGATCCGGCCGAGTGCCTGTACTTCCTGACCAAGAGCGTGTGGGCCGACTGCGACACTTGCGCCGGCACGGGCTGGGCTGAGGACACGTCAGCCTCCCCGTTCTGCGGTGTCTGCACGGGCTCCGGTCTGATCGAGTACGACGAGGCACCCGGGCCCGTGAGCCCGGTCGCCTGCTCCCGTCACGCCTTCCAGGTGAACCGCGTGCGGGCCCTGCTCGCCTCCACGTGCCCCAACGTGGCGGTGAGCGCGTGACGGACTTCCCCGTCGCCCCTGAGGCCGTGGCCAGTGCTGCGGCCTCTATGGGCACCGACCCCATCACCCTCGCTGATCTCTTACGGGTGGCGAACGCTCCGGGCTTCGACCGCTGGCAGGAGCAGGTACGCCGTACCGGCGGCTGCTCCCACCCGATCCGCCTGACCGGCCAGACCGTCACCCGCGATGCCAAGACCCACGACGTCCTGTACTCGTACAGCACGGAGAACGAGCCGGGCGGCATGCTCCGGGTCGCCTGCGGCAACCGCCGGGCCTCCCGCTGCCCCTCCTGCGCCTGGACGTACGCGGGCGACGTCTACCACCTGATCCGCGCCGGGATCACCGGCGACTCCCGGATGGGCATCTCCGGCGAGATCCGCCAACATCCCGGCGTCTTCGCCACCCTCACCGCGCCGTCGTTCGGGCCGGTCCACAACCGCCCCTCCAAGGGCTGCTGCCGCTGCGGGAGCTCCCACGCGGAGGACGAACCCGCGCTCGGCACCGCCCTCGACCCGAGCCGCTACGACTACGCCGGGGCCGTGCTGTGGAACAACCACGCCGGGGACCTGTGGCGCCGCTTCACCATCTACCTCCGCCGTGAGGTCGCCGCCCGCGCGGGCCTGACCCAGACCGCCTTGAAGGAGGTGTGCCGGGTCTCCTTCGGCAAGGTCGCCGAATTCCAGAAGCGCGGCGCCGTGCACTTCCACGCGGTCGTCCGCCTCGACGGTCCCGACGGGCCCGACGCCCCTCCGCCGGCATGGGCCACGGTCGCCCTCCTCGACGACTCCATCAAGGCCGCCGCCGCCCGCGTCGCCGTCCCGCTCCCCGCCTCCGGGGACGTCCCGCCCCGCGTGCTGCGGTGGGGATCACAGATCGACGTCCAAGCCATCGGCGGCATGGAAGGGGTCGAGCTGACCGACCAGGCGGTCGCCTCCTACGTCGCCAAGTACGCGACCAAGGCCGCTGAGGCCACCGAGACCGTCGACCGCCGGATCGGGGAGCTGGCCGAACTCGACAAGCTGCCCCTGCCCGCGCACACCCGCAGCCTGATCGAAGCCTGCCGCGACCTCGACGACGCCTACCCCGACCGGATGCTGTGGCGCTGGGCCCACATGCTCGGCTTCCGCGGGCACTTCATGACCAAGTCCCGGGCCTACTCCACCACCCTCGGCGAACGCCGCCAGGTCCGCGCCGACTTCCGCGCCCGCCAGGAACGCCGCGAACGGGGCCTGCCCGAAGACCTCGACGACTCGGAGGGCTCCACGCTCACCCTCGCCCACTGGACCTACGCCGGACAGGGCCACACCCCCGGCGAATCCTGGCTCGCCGCATCGATCGCCCGCGAGATCCGCGACAACCGCGAGCTGGCCCGTGAAGCCCGCGCCGACCTCGACGACATGGAGGTATGGGCATGACGCGTCCGCTCCCTGAGCGCTACCTGACCCCGGTCGACCTGGCAGACCTCCTGGGCGTTCCGATCGAGACCGTCTATCAGTGGCGCCGCAAGCGCACGGGACCGCGCGGATTCCGCGTCGGCCGGCACATCCGCTTCGACCCCGAAGACGTACGCGCCTGGGTCCAGTCCCAGATGGAAGAGGCCGCCTGATGGCCGGACATATCCAAGACCGCTGGTACAAGACCGAGCCCGGCCCGAACGGCAAGCCGGTCAAGGTCAAGAGCGACCGCCACGGCGTAGGCATGCGCTACCGCGCTCGCTACGTCGGCCCGGACGGTACGGAGAAGTCCAAGAGCTTCCCCGACCGACAGAAGCGGCTCGCTGATCAATGGCTGGCGCACACCGAGGCGGACATGGCGCGCGGTCAGTACATCGACCCTCGGGCAGCCCGGATCACCTTTCAGCAGTACGCGGAGCGCTGGGTAGCGACTCAGGGCGCCGACCCGAACACCCAGGCGTCGATGGAGTCACAACTCCGGCTGCACGCCTTCCCGTACGTCGGGTCACGTCCGCTCGGCTCGTTCCAACCGGCGCATATCCGGGACTGGGTGCGGCAGCTACAGGAGAACGGCGTACGTGGCTCGTATGCCCGGACGATCTACTCCAACGTGCGTGCTGCACTCTCGGCAGCAGTCGACGATGGGCACCTTCCCCGGAACCCGTGCGCTGCCCGTTCGGTCCGGCCGCCAACCGTCGACACGAAGCGGGTCATCCCCTGGACCCCGGAACGCGTCTTCGCCGTCCAGGACGCCATGCCGGAGCGGTATCAGCCCATGGTCGACCTCGGCGGCGGCTGCGGCCTTCGGCAGGGCGAAATCCTGGGCGTCGCCGTCGACGCGATCGACTTCGAGTCGGACACGCTCCACGTCGTCCAGCAGCTCAAGCTGAGCCGGAGCAAGCCCGTCTTCGCCCCGCCCAAGGGCGGCAAGCTCCGGGACGTCCCGCTCCCAGGTCCCGTCGCTGATGCCCTGCGGGCCCACATGAAGCAGTTCGCGCCGGTCGAAGTCACCTTGCCCTGGAAAGTCGCTGACGGACCGCCGGTGACCAAGCGGCTCATCTTCACCGGTCCTCGTGGCGGGCACGTCTGGCGTACCTCGCTCAACGAGGAGGCATGGAAACGGGCTTTGGCCGCTGCCGGAGTGATCCCGACGCCCAAGCGTGGTGAGCCCTACGCGGAGTCTCGCGAGAACGGAATGCACGCCCTGAGGCACTTCTTCGCCTCGGTGCTCCTGGACGCCGGGGAGAGCATCAAGGCCGTTGCCGAGTACCTCGGGCACTCGGACCCGGGACTCACGCTACGCGTGTACGCGCACCTGATGCCGTCGAGTCAGGAGCGGACGCGGAAAGCCGTCGCCGCCATCTTCGGCCCGGCCCGATCAAGCACCTGACGGCCCAGCGGCGGCCCCAGGGCAGCAACAAGCCCCCTACTGGCGGAGAAGCCGCAGCTAGGGGGCTTGAAGCGTCGGGATTACTTCTTCTTGCCCTGGTTCTTGACCGCCTCGATGGCCGCCGCTGCCGCGTCCGGGTCGAGGTAGGTGCCGCCCGGGGTCAGGGGCTTGAAGTCGGCGTCCAGCTCGTAGCTGAGGGGGATGCCGGTCGGGATGTTGAGGCCCGCGATGTCCGCGTCGGAGATGCCGTCGAGGTGCTTGACCAGGGCGCGGAGGCTGTTGCCGTGGGCCGCGACCAGGACCGTCCTCCCCGTGAGGAGGTCGGGGACGATGCCGTCGAACCAGTACGGGAGCATGCGGACGACGACGTCCTTGAGGCACTCCGTCTGGGGGCGCAGCTCGGGCGGGAGCGTCGCGTAGCGCGGGTCGTCGAACTGGGAGTACTCGGCGTCGCGGTCGAGCGGCGGCGGCGGGGTGTCGTACGAGCGGCGCCAGAGCATGAACTGCTCCTCGCCGAACTCGGCCAGGGTCTGCGCCTTGTCCTTGCCCTGGAGGGCGCCGTAGTGGCGCTCGTTCAGACGCCACGAGCGGTGGACCGGGATCCAGTGGCGGTCCGCGGACTCCAGCGCCAGCTGGGCGGTGCGGATCGCACGCTTCTGGAGCGAGGTGTGGACCACGTCGGGGAGCAGGCCGGCGTCCTTGAGCAGCTCACCGCCGCGGACCGCCTCCTTCTCGCCCTTCTCGTTCAGGTTGACGTCCACCCAGCCGGTGAACAGGTTCTTCGCGTTCCATTCGCTCTCGCCGTGGCGGAGGAGGATCAGCTTGTACGGTGCGTCGGCCATGGGCCCGAGCCTAATCGACCGGTGTGCGCCCCGCCGATTGACGGTCGTCGTCAATTGAGTGGCCGCCGGACGACCCCCGGTCGTAAGTTACGGACACCGATCTCGCCACTTACCCACACCCCGGGGGATGCACCCATGTCCGTCGCCGCGCTCAGACGTGCCGCCAAGGAGTCCGTCTCCGGGCTGCCGAGGGAGTTCTGGTGGCTGTGGACCAGCACCTTGGTCAACCGCCTCGGTGGCTTCGTCCTGACGTTCCTCGCGCTGTACCTGACGGCTCAGCGCGGCTTCTCCGCCGCGTACGCGGGCCTGGTCGCGTCGCTGATCGGGCTGGGCGGTGTCATCGCGTCGGTGCTCGGCGGGGTGCTCGCGGACCGGCTGGGCCGGCGCCCGACGCTGCTCGCGGCGCAGCTCGCGACGGCCGCGACGGTCGCCGTGCTGGCCTTCGTGCGGGACCCGGTGCCGATCGCGCTGACGGGCTTCGTGCTGGGCCTCGCCTCGAACGCGTCGCGCCCCGCGATCCAGGCGATGATGGCGGACATCGTGCCGCCGCACGACCGCGTCCGGGCGTTCTCCCTGAACTACTGGGCGATCAACCTGGGGTTCGCGGTGTCGTCCGTGTACGCCGGTTTCCTCGTCGCCCAGAGCTACACGCTCGGGTTCCTCGTCGAGGCGGGCATGACGCTGGCCTGCGCGTGCGTCGTGTTCGTGAAGGTGAAGGAGTCGCGTCCGCAGCAGGCGGTGCCGGTGGCGGGCGCCGCCCTGCCGAAGCCGGTGACGATGGGGACGGTGCTGCGCGACGGGCGCTTCATGCTGATGGTCGGGCTGTCGTTCCTCGTCGCCGTGGTGTTCACGCAGAGCTCGGTGGGCCTGCCGATCGTGATGGGCGAGAACGGGTTCTCCAGTTCGGACGTGGGCCTGGTCGCCGCCGTGAACGGCCTGGTGATCGTCGCCCTGCAGATCCCGCTGACCCGGATCATCGAGCGCCGCGACCCGGGTCGGCTGCTCACCTTCTCGTCGCTGCTGATCGGCTACGGGTTCGCGCTCACCGCCTTCGCCGGCTCGCTGGCGGCCTACGCGCTGACCGTCGTCGTGTGGACGCTCGGCGAGATGGTGAACGCACCGACCCAGTCGGGCCTCGTGGCCCGGCTCGCGCCCGCCGAGGGCCGCGGCCGCTACCAGGGCGTGTACACGACGTCGTGGTCGGCGGCGGCGCTGGTCGCCCCGCTCGCGGGCGGCTGGGTCCTCGACTCGGCGGGGGCCGGCTGGCTGTGGGGCAGCTGCGCGGTGCTGGGCACGGTCGCCTCGGTCGGCTACCGGTTCCTGATGCGCGGCCTGCCCGCGCAGTCCCCGGCGCCGGTCGCTCACCGTTCGGACACGGTGGAGAAGGCCGCGGCGTGACGGACCGCTCCGGCGGGTACGGGACCGTACATGGCCGAAGCCGCGAGGAGCGCGAGAACCGACGATCCGCCGAGAACGCTGGTGGGCGGCGTCGAGGTGGACGTCCCCAACAGCATTCCGGCGATCCGTGCGGCGCTCGACCCGGGGCGCCGCACGGAGTTCGACCGGGACATCAACGCGGCCGGGGTCGACGAGATCCACGCCGTCATGCGGCACTGGATGCTGGAGGCCGTCCCCGACCCGGAGGCGGACGCGATCCTGGCCCGGCTCGCCCGTGACGAGGCGGAGAGGCGGGGGCCGGCTTGAGCCGTCGCCGCAGGCGCAGCCCCTGCCGCATCGCGTACGCACCGCCCGCCGACGACACCCTCGCCAAGATGGCCGACGCCGAGTCCTTCCGCGCGGAGATGGCGCGCACCCTCGCCCACGACCCGTACGGGCACGGCTCCAGCTCGGTGGCCGGTGAGCGGGACCGGCGCGAGGCCACGGTCGGCGGGGCGATCGTCCTCTACTACGTCTCCGGTTCCGTGCTCACCGTGACCGTCGTGCGGATGGTCGCGCTGGGCTGAGCCGGGGCGTCACAGCGCGCGCTGGGCCTCGTACAGGTTGCGTGGCCGGACCGTGTCCGTCGTCCCGTACAGCTCGAGGCGCGCGTGCAGGTCGCCCGTGAAGTCGGGGACGTCGGTCTGGCCGAACTCTCGGACGGTGTTGAGGCCGACCGTCGCACTCCATGGGGCGAGTGCGTCGATCTTCATGAGGCCCGCGCGCTCGTTGGTGACGCGGATGTTCCAGTGGGTGAAGCGCGCGCCGAACAGCGGGCCCGCGGAGGCGTCGCCGCCGTGCGCGCCGTCGTTGTTCACGGTGATGTCGGTGCGGACGTTCGCGAAGGGCATGCCGCGGTGCGAGTCGAAGGTGCCCATCTCCATGCGGCCGCGCGACCAGACGTTGTGCGAGGACAGGCCCTCGACGTTGATGCCGTGCAGCTGGGTGTCCGCGGGGGCGGGGACGGTGCGCGCGCGGAGGGTGAAGTCCTCGATCAGGTTGTCGTGCGAGCCCTCGCGGCAGAAGTACGGGTGGTGCTCGCCGCGCCCGCCGACGGTGGTGCGGCGCAGGGTGGAGGCGGAGGCGGCGACGAGGCCGAAGCCGTTGTCGACGTTGTGGACGGTGACGTCGTCGACGAAGCAGTCGTACGTGCACTGCAGCGTGACGCCGTTGTAGCCCTTGTCGAGGAGGTGCGGCGCCTGCGGGGTCTCGACGACGTCCAGGGTGAGGCCCTGGACGCCGGCGCCGGTGAGGGCCCGTACGTGGGTCGTCAGGCGGGGGTCCCACTCGGGGCGGACGTCGAGCGGCAGCGGGCGCTCCAGGGTGACGCGGTCGCCGCGCACGGAGGCGATGCGCACGGGCCATTCGTAGGGGACGTAGGAGGTGAGCTTGGTCTTGTCGTCCCAGACGTAGGCCTCGGGGCCGGGGCCGCCGCCCGCCATGTGTTCCAGGAGGGTGTGTCCGGCGTCGTCGGCGAGGCGGAGCAGCACGAGGTCGCCGGCGCCGAGCGCGGAGGGGTCCGCGACGGTGATCGTCCAGGAGCCGCGCGGGGCGGCGGCGACCGTGGTGAGGGTGTCCCACGCGTCACGGGCGTTGCCGGTCCAGCCCTCGAACGGCCAGTTCCTTGCGCGGATCGCGTCGGTGAGGCTGCGGAAGCGGGCGTCGGGGCAGAGCCAGATCAGGCCGCCGGCCCAGGACCAGGAGGACTTGGTGCCGCCGTAGCGGGATCCGTAGGGGCCGATGATGTCGGTGAGACTGCGGGTGGCGTGGAGGGTGGTGCGGGCGCTGCCGGCGCCCTGGAGGACGACGTCGTCGTGACCGATGTGGATCAGGTCGTCGATGCGGTACGTGCCGGCGCCGAGCAGCACGGTGGCGCCGCCGGCCGAACCGGCGGCGGCCAGCGCCCGGTTGATCGCGGGGGCGCTGTCGGTGGTGCCGTCGGCGACGGCACCGAAGTCCTCGGCGCGCAGGACGCGGCGGGGCCGCTCGAAGGTGCGGCGGCCGGCGCGGTAGCCGGCGCGGCCGACGTAGGGGATCTGGGGGTGGCGCTGCGGGGAGCGGGTGAACTCGTGCCAGATGCCGGGCACTCGGCCCCCGCCGCCGGTGCCGGGGGCCGGTACGGAGGAGGCCGGGGGCGAGGAGGCCGCCGCCGTCCCGGTTCCGGTGACGGCCGCCGCCGCGACCGCGATCGCCCCGCCCAGCACCCCGCGTCTGCTGAAGTCCCGCACTGCCGCCACCCTTCGTCACGTACACGTATGTGAACTACGTTCATGTGAGTGCAGTGCGGGAGCATGCCACGAGACCCCGAGCGGCGGAAGGGGGTCAACCGGCGGGAAAGTGGTGCTACTTGGCGGGACGCTGGGTCAGATGCGTGAACGCGTCCAGGTTGCGCGTGGACTCGCCGCGGGACACGCGCCAGGCGTACTCCTTGCGGATCGCGCTCGCGAAGCCGAGCTCGAGCAGCGTGTTGAACGAGCCGTCGGCGGCCTCCAGGACCGAGCCGAGCAGCCGGTCGATCTCCTCGGGAGTGACGGAGGAGAGCGGGAGCTTGCCGGTGAGATAGATGTCGCCGAGCTGGTCGACCGCGTAACTCACGCCGTACAGGCGCAGATTGCGCTCCAGGAGCCAGCGGTGGACGCCCGTCTCGTTCTCGTCCGGGTGGCGGATCACGAACGCGTTCAGCGACAGGCTGTGCCGGCCCAGGCGCAGCGAGAGCGTCGTGGACAGCTTGCGCGTGCCGGGCAGCTTGACGACGTACGAGCCCGGTTCCGGGCGCTCCCACTCGAGCTCGGCGTCCTCGATCGTGGACTCGAGGATCCGCTCCGCGTCCTGTACCGCTTCGGGGTGCTCAGCCATGGTGCGAGAGTACGGGACGGCGGTGTTCGTGCAGGGCAGCGGTGTAGACGTCGGCGGTGGCGGCCGCCGAGGCGTCCCAGCCGAAGGAGCGGGCGTGCCGGGCCGCGGCGTCGCCCATGCTGTCCACGAGGTGGGGGTGGTCGGCGAACTCGCGCAGCACGCGCGCGTAGCGGGCCGGTTCGTGGCCGTCGATCAGGAAGCCGGTCGTCTCGTCGCGCACCGCGACGGGCAGCCCGCCGACGGACGCGGCGAGGACGGGGGTGCCGGCCGCCTGCGCCTCTATGGCGACGAGCCCGAACGACTCGCTGTAGGACGGCATGACGAGCAGCGACGCGGCACGGAACCAGTCGGCGAGCTGGTCCTGGCCGACCGGCGGCTGGAAGCGCACGACGTCGGCGATGCCGAGCCGGGCGGCGAGCTTCTGCAGCGCGGCCGGCTTGGCGAGGCCGCTGCCGCTGGGGCCGCCGACGACCGGCACGAGCATCCGCGCCCGCAGCTCGGGCCGCTCGTCGAGCAGCACCGCGACGGCCCTGAGCAGGATGTCCGGCGCCTTCAGCGGCTGGATGCGGCCCGCGAACAGGGGTATCAGCGCATCCTGCGGCAGGCCCAGACGCGCGCGGGCGGCGGCCCGGCCGTCGCCGGGGGTGAACCGGTCCAGGTTCACCCCGGGGTGCACGACGGCGACCTTGCCGCGCTCGGCCTCGTAGTGCCTGACCAGCTCGTCGGCCTCCTCCGCGGTGTTCGCGACGAGCCGGTCGGCGGCGCGCACGATCTGGGTCTCGCCGATGACGCGGGCGGCGGGCTCGGGGGCGTCGCCCTCGGCCAGCGCCGCGTTCTTGACCTTGGCCATGGTGTGCATGGCGTGCACGAGCGGCACGCCCCAGCGCTCGGCGGCGAGCCAGCCGACGTGCCCGGACAGCCAGTAGTGCGAGTGGACGAGGTCGTAGTAGCCGGGCCGGTGGCCGGCCCAGGCCTGCATCACGCCGTGCGTGAAGGCGCACAGCTGCGCGGGCAGCTCCTCCTTGGCGAGCCCCTCGTAGGGACCCGCGTCCACGTGCCGGACGAGGACGCCGGGCGCCAGCTCGACGGCCGGGGGCAGCGCGCCGGTGGTGGCACGGGTGAAGATCTCGACCTCGATGTTGATCGCGGCGAGCCGCTTGGCCAGCTCCACGATGTAGACGTTCATGCCGCCCGCGTCGCCCGTGCCGGGCTGGTGGAGCGGTGAGGTGTGCACGCTGAGCATGGCGATGCGCCGCGGCCGCCGGGGGGATCCGGGCAGGCGCAGGCGGGCCGTCGCCGCCCCGGAGCGGCGGAACCTGGACACGTACTGGCTCACGTGGCGGGCCCTCCTCGATCGGGCGTACTGCGGGCACGGCTCAGCGAGGGCGCGCGCCCTCGTCCAAGGGCGGCAACGCCGGAGGCCACCGCTCCATTTCCACTTTGCCGAATCATTACCGTCAGGGGCTCAACCCGGGTGACGCCCGTCACCGCACACGCACCGCATACCCTCGTCACCATGAGCCCGCGCACGCCCTCCCGCCCCGTGGGGACCGTGACGCGGGGCACCACCAACCCCAATCGGCTGCGCCGCATGGACCGCTGGATCGCGGCCGCGCACGGGGCCGCGCTGCGCCGCGCCGCGGACCCCGTGGCGGTCGACCTCGGCTACGGGGCGGCGCCCTGGACGGCCGTCGAACTGCTCGGCCGGCTGCGCGCCGCGGCCCCGCGCACGCGCGTGGTGGGCATCGAGATCGAACCGGCCCGCGTCGCCGCCGCGCAGCCGTACGCGCGCGACGGACTCACCTTCCGGCACGGCGGCTTCGAGCTGCCCCTGGCCGAGCCGCCCGTCCTCGTCCGGGCCGCGAACGTGCTGCGCCAGTACGACGAGGACCAGGTCGCCGCCGTCTGGGCCCGGCTCTGCGCGCGGCTCGCGCCGGACGGACTGCTCGTCGAGGGGACGTGCGACGAGATCGGGCGGCGGCACGTGTGGGTGGCGCTGGGTCCCGAGGGGCCGCGCACGGTGACCTTCGCGACGCGGCTCGGCTCGCTCCACACCCCGTCCGACCTCGCCGAGCGGCTGCCCAAGGCGCTGATCCACCGCAACGTGCCGGGCGAGCCGGTGCACGCGTTCCTGCGCGACTTCGACCGGGCCTGGGCGGCGGCCGCGCCCTACGCCTCGTACGGGGCGCGGCAGCGATGGATCCGGGCGGTGCGCGACCTCGCGGCCGACTGGCCCGTGACGGACCGTCCGGGGCGCTGGCGGCAGGGCGAAGTCACGGTGGCCTGGGAGGCGTTGGCACCGCGGAGGGACGCGACGGCCTGAACGGGCGGGAGAAGAGGGCCGGGACGGGAGGGGAACGATCTCGGCGCTCCGTTCGTCACATGGGCGGGGTCGGTCCGTCCACGCGGCGCGGATCCGTTCGTCCGCGCGGTGCGGGGGCTGTTCGTCACGCGGTGCGGGGTCTGTCGGATTTGGCGCGTACGTGGCACCATCCCCGGAGCGCGCACAAGTTACTGACGGTAAATCAGATGTGGTTCATCAGCTGAGTCGGACGGTCTGACTGCGGGGGACGGATGAGCAAGCGGAGCACGACGACGATGGCGGCCGTGGCGGTGGTGTGCGCCGTGACGCTCCTGACCGCACCGGGCGTGGCACACGCCGCACCCGCCCCGCCGGACACACCCTCCTCCTCACCCAGCGGATCCTCCGGGACCTCGGAGGGCTCCGGGGACTCCGGGGACTCCGGGGCCGCGGACGGTAAGGACAGCGGCCTGGAGTCGGTCCGCAAGAAGCTCGACACGCTCTACCACGACGCGGCCCTCGCCACGGAGGAGTACAACGCGGCGGAGGAGAAGGCCGACAAGCAGTCCGTCGAGATCGTGAAGCTCGCCCAGAAGATCGCCGCGGGCCAGCGCCGGCTCGACCAGCTCAAGAACCACGCGGGCGCGGCCGCGCGCGAGCAGTACCGCACGGGCGGCGTGCCGCGGGCGGCCCAGTTCATGCTCTCCGGCGACCCCCAGCAGTTCCTGGACAACGCGGGGCGGGTCTACCAGGGCCAGCAGGCCACGAAGAACCTGATGAAGGAGCTGACCGGCACCCAGAAGGACCTCGCCGGTTACGCGAAGGACGCCTCCGCGAAGTGGAAGAAGCTGGAGGAGGGCCGCAAGGAGAAGGCCTCCGCCAAGAAGCGCATCGAGAAGCAGATCAAGGCCGCGCAGAAGATAGAGAGCAAGCTCGAGAAGGAGGAGCGCGAGCGGCTGCGCAAGCTGGAGGAGCAGGCCGAGCAGAAGGCCCAGACGGCCTGGCTCTCCTCCGGCGTCCTCAAGGAGATCAACGGCAGGGCGACGAAGGCCGGCAAGGCCGCCGTGAAGTTCGCGACGTCCCAGATCGGCAAGCCGTACGTGTGGGGCGCCGAGGGGCCCAGGTCCTACGACTGCTCCGGGCTCACCTCCCAGGCATGGGCGGCGGCCGGGCGGCCGATCCCGCGCACGTCGCAGGAGCAGTGGAAGCAGCTCGAGCGCATCGACATCAAGGACATGCGGCCCGGCGACCTGATCATCTACCACGACGACGCGAGCCACGTGGGGATGTACATCGGGGACGGGGCGATCGTGCACGCGCCCCGGCCGGGGCGGACCGTGACGATCGCCGGGGCCGGGTCGATGGTGATCCTCGGGGTGGTCCGGCCCGACGCGTAGGGGCTGCCGCCCGGTGCATAGGGGCTGCCGCCCGGTGCGGGTCGTCGGGCGGTCCGGGGCGGCGGTTCACCGGCCCGGCCCGACCCGTCGCCCCCGCCGGGGCGTGACGGAGGGCACGTGATGTGGGGCACTCGGCGGTGGGCGGTTCCGGAGGGCCGGCGTGATGTTCGTCATCCCGTTTCCGGCCGACGGCGTCCGGAACCTGCCCAATTCCGGTACCCCTCGCGGCATATGACGCTGGCCGTTTGCCGCTCACCATTCCGCTGAGCACCCGGGTACCGCTAAGGTCCCCGTCTGGTGGGCCGACGACCTTCGTCCCACCGCGCCCTCGGGGGGAGGGAAGGAAACCGAAGCGATGCCCGTACCCGTACCGCGGCAGAGAGCGATCCCGGCCGCGGAAGGTGGTCAGGCTCAAGCTGCGCCGACGAAGCCGTCCGCCGAACCGACCACGCGGACGACCACCCACGCCGACGACTACACGCAGCACCACAACACGCAGCACCACGACACGACGCACCACGACCCGACGCACCACGGCACGGCGACGCACGACGCCACGACGACGACCGCGCCGTCGGCGACCGCGCACGCGGCGGCCACGCACGCGGCGGCCACGGCCACGCCCGCGCCGGACCGCTCGGGCCCGAGCACCCCGGCCCACAGCCTGACGCTCCTGGTCATCGAGGACGACCCCGCGGGCTCCCTGAGCATCCCCGAGATGCCGGACGCCGCGGGCAAGCCGGTCCGGGTCCGCACCGCGCGCAACCTCACCGAGGCCGAGCGGCTGCTCACCGACGACGTGAACTGCATCGTGCTCGATCTCGCCCTGCCCGGCCCCCGCCCCGGCCGCCAGGACGAGGACGGCGACGAGCTGGAGACCCTCCGGCACGTGCTGCGCCTCGCCCCGCGCCAGGCGGTGCTCGCGCTGACCGACTCCGGCGACGCCGAGCGCGGCGCGGAGGCGGTGCGCGTGGGCGCCCAGGACTACCTGTTCCGCGACGAGCTGGACGCCCGCATCCTGGGCCGCGCCGTCCGCTACGCCGTCGAGCGCAAGCGGGCCGACGTCGCCCAGCGCAAGCTCACCGAGTCGCGGCTGCGCGCCCAGGAGAACGCCCGCCTCGAGCGCGGTCTGCTGCCGACCCCGCTGCTGGACGGCTCGCCGCTGCGGTTCGCCGCCCGCTACCGCCCCGGCCGCTCCCGTGCCCTGCTCGGCGGCGACTTCTACGACGTCGTCCGCACCCCCGACGGCACGGTCCACGCCATGATCGGCGACGTATGCGGGCACGGCCCCGACGAGGCCGCGCTCGGCGTCGAACTCCGTATCGCCTGGCGCGCGCTGACCTTCGCCGGGCTCTGCGGCGACGAGCTGCTCTCCACGCTCCAGCAGGTCCTGGAGCACGAGCGGGAGAACGACGAGATCTTCGCGACGCTGTGCACGGTGGACATCTCGCCGGACGGGCGCCGCGCCGGTCTGTGCCTGGCGGGCCACCCGTCACCGCTGATCTCCAGCCCCGGCCGGCCGGCGGCGCTGCTCCCGTACGAGAACAGCGGCCCGGCGCTGGGCCTGCTGCCGCGCGCCCGCTGGCCGCGGATGCAGGTGGAGCTGGGGGCGTCGTGGAGCCTGATGCTCTACACGGACGGCCTCATCGAGGGCCGGATCGGCGAAGGGAACCAGCGGCTGGGCCAGGAGGGCATGGTCGAGCTCGTGCGCCGCAGCCGGGCCGCGGGCCTGGCCGGCGAGGACCTGCTCGAGTCCGCGGTGAACGAGGTCCGCGACCTCAACGGCGGGGACCTGACCGACGACGTCGCGGTCCTGCTGCTCGACCGCTGACGGGCCGGCGGCGCGCGGCGGAGGGCGCGCCGCCCGTCACCGCCGCCCGTTGTACGGCCCGTAGGGGCCGTCGCTGCTGGAGCCGCCACCGCGCCGCCCGGGACCGCCGCCGCCGACCTGACGGAGCGCGGGGCGCACGTCCACGAAGAAGACGATCGACGCGACCAGGCCCGCGAGCTGCAGGAACAGCATCGGCAGCAGCAGGTTCACCGCGACCGCGATACCGAGGATGACCAGCCAGAACGGCTTGGTCTTCTTGCCCGCGGCGCGGTACGCGTCCTCCCGGGCCAGGGCGGCCATCACGAAGGCGACCACCGCGAGCACGAGCATGGCGGTGTACAGCAGCCACATCAGACCGCCGAATGCCGACATCAGCACAACGCTCACCCAACCCATCGAAGACGACCCGTACGCGGAACCCGTACGCGGGTCACCGTACCCACAACAACGGACCGGTCACCCCAAAGGTGCCCGGCCCGTCGTCACGTACCCGGCTCACTCGGCGGGCGGCGTGGCCTTCTTGGTGACGGTCTTCTTGGCGGGCGCCTTCTTCGCCGCCGGCGAGGCCTTCCTGGCGGCGGGCTTCGCCGCGGGCTTCGCGGCCGGCTTGGCCGGCGACTCCTTCTCGGCGGCCGGCGCGGGCGCCTGACCGGGCACAGTGTCGGCGTCCGGCTCGACGGCCACCGCGATCTCGTTGATCTCCTCGGCGGCCTCGCCGCGCCAGGCCTTCACCGTCTCCTCGCCGTGCTCGGCGACCTTCTCGTACGCCTCGCGCGCCTTGACGGCGGCCTCGGCGGCGAAGCCCACGCCGCGCAGCGCGTACTCCTGCGCCGTCTCGCCGAGCTTCTTGAAGTCGGTGTCGAGCACGGACACGAACTCGTTGACCTTGGCGGTCAGCGTGGCCTGCGCCTCCTTGGCGCGGGCGGTGGCCTTCTCCTGCACGTCCTTCGGGTCCGTGCCGCGCACGGCCTCGAAGCGGGCGGGCGCCTCGGCGCGCAGCTGCTCGACCAGGCTCGGCACCTTCTTGGCCTGCTGGAACGCGAGCTCGGCGGTGCCGGCGGCGAAGTAGAGGGGCGTCGGGTCGCTGAAGGTCTTGCGGAGGTCGTCCTTGATGGCCATGGGTGGTCCTCCCGGATCACATCAACTGCTGCTAGAGGGTTCGGCACCGCCGTCGGTGCCCTCGGCTCCGCCGGCACGGTCGTCGCGCGTCCCGCCGCCCGATCCCTCGGTCTCCCCCGGTGAACGCTCCGCTCGCGCGGCCGCGTTCTCCTTCCGGAAGGACTCGTAGATCTGCAGCAGGACCTGCTTCTGACGCTCGTCGAGCGAGGGGTCGGCGAGGATCACCGCACGCGTCTCTACCTCGTCCCGCTCCCGCTCCGCGTCGAGGATGCCCGCCCGGACGTACAGCGTCTCGGCAGAGATCCGCAGGGCCTTGGCGACCTGCTGCAGCACCTCCGCGCTCGGCTTGCGCAGCCCGCGCTCGATCTGGCTCAGATACGGATTGGACACCCCGGCGGCATCGGCGAGCTGCCGCAGGGACAGCTGCGCGGTGCGCCGCTGCTCGCGCAGGTACTCGCCGAGGCTTCCGACGTTGAGCGATGCCATGCTTCGATACTGCCCCCATCCCGCTAACAATTGCAAGCACCCGCTTGCAAAAGTGTTCCACACCACGGTCGCCGCGACGCGGCCCGGCGCGGCCCGGCCCCGGGAATCAGTGGCTGCGTGCGCCGGTTGGCAGTTGGTAGGCCAGCCCACGCAAGGAGTCGGGAACCGATGAGCCTTCGCCAGTTCGAGTACGCCCTGGCCGTCGCCGAGGAGGGATCGGTGACCGCGGCGGCGGAGCGGCTGCGGGTCGCCCAGCCGTCCATGTCCCAGCAGATCCGCGGACTGGAACGCGACCTCGGGGTGGAGCTCTTCGCCCGCACCCCGTCGGGGCTCGTGCCCACCCTGGTCGGCCGGGCGTTCCTGCGGGAGGCCGAGGCCGCCGTGCGGGCCGAGCGGCGGGCCCGCGACACCGCGCGGGCCGGCGCCGACGAGCTGGCCGGCGAGCTCGTCGTCGCCGTCCAGCTCGGCTTCGGCACCCGCCAGCTGCCCGGCGCCCTCGGTGCCCTGCGCCTGCGCCACCCCCGACTGGAGGTCACCGTCTACGAGGAACCGAGCGCCGCCGAGCTCGACCGCCTCGGCCGCCGGGGCGCCCTGGACCTCGCCCTGATGGCCGCCTGCGAGCAGAGCCCCGAGGACGCCCACCATCTCGGCGAGGAGGAGTTCGTCGCCGTACTCCCCGAGGGGCACCCGCAGCTCGCGGCCGAGCGGGTCGAGCTGGGCGCGCTGGCGGACGAACCCTGGGTGCGCTTCGACCGGGACAGCGCGCTCGACGCCGTCCTGGTCGAGGCGGCCCGGCACGGCGGGCTCGCACCGGCGACGGCGGCCCGCGTCTCCCAGACGGCGACGGCCGTGCGCTGGGCGGCCCAGGGGCTCGGCCCGACCCTCGTCCCGGCGTCGGCGGTACCCCCGAGCCACGAGCACCTCGCCCGGCCCGTGTCCCCGGCCGTCAACCAGCCGGTCATCGCCGTACTGCGGCCCGGCGCGGGCCCCGCGGAGACGGCCCTGCTCGGCTTTCTCCGCGCACAGGAATGGCCGGAGATCCAGTTCACGGCCTGCACGCCCTGCTGAATTCCGGGCACGCATTCCGTAGCGCAGCATTCGCAGTATTCGCATCATTCGTACTGCGGAATTCGTGTTTCTTCATGCGCCGTCCGTGGTCAGCCGCGGGGGAATTCGCCGCCGTCCACGAAGACGTTCGTGCCGGTCAGCCAGGCCGACCGGTCCGAGACGAGGAACAGCACCGCGTCGGCGATGTCGCCGGGCAGGCCGTCGCGCCCGAGCGGGGTCGTGTTCGTCGGGCTCACGCCCGCTCCGTCGCCCGGCGCCACCCGCGCCCACTGCTCCCGGGTCGCCTCGCCGCCCGGGGTGGTGACCCGGCCCGGGCTCACCGTGTTGACGCGGATCCCGGCCGGGGCCAGTTCGCTCGCGAGCCCGCGGCTGTAGTTCTCCAGTGCCGCCTTCGCCGCCGTGTAGTGCAGGAACGGCCCCATCGGAGTGCGGACCGCGGCCGAGGAGATGTGCACGATCGCGCCCGTGCCGCGCTCCCGCATCGCCGGGGCGAGCAGCGCGTCCAGCCGCACGGCCGCCAGGAAGTTCAGGTCCAGCGCGTCCTGCCACTGCGCGTCGGGGATCGCGGCGGCGTCCGGGTACGGGTCGGCGCCGCCCGCGTTGTGGACCAGGATGTCCACGCCGCCGAGCCGTTCCCGTACCGCCGCCGCCAGCGCCTCGGCGCCGGCCGGGGTCCGCACGTCGGCCGGTACGAGGACCGCCCCGTCCGGGACCTCGCCCGCCGCGGACCGCGCCGTCGTCACCACGTCCGCGCCCGCGTCGGTCAGCTGCCGTACGACCGCGGCGCCGATTCCGCGCGTCCCGCCGGTGACGAGGGCTCGCTTTCCCTTGAGTTCTGCCACACCGGTGTGCGTCATGTTCCGCCTGCCTTTTCCCGTGTCCGTTGTCTTCGCCGCCCTCGCTTTTTCGTTCTCGGGCGACACGTCGAAAGTACGGACGGGAAAGCAGGGAAAGCAAAGACGGAAGTGCAGTGGATGACAGAGGAGTTTCCTATACCGCCAGGCCGCCAGGTCCCGTTGCTCCGCCCGCTCCGTCGCGGCTCCGCAGCTCCGTCGCCTCGGCCGCGAGATTCTCCGGCCGGACCGTCAGGAATCGAGAAGCCCCCGGGCCCGTCGGCCGATAGCGTCAACGGGGACGGGGCCGCAGTGCCGGGGGCCCGCACGAGCGACGGAGCAGATGGAGCCACGATGAGCCGGGCCAGCAAGAAGGACGCGCCGCACGCTGCCGACACCCACGATCTGATCCGGGTGCACGGCGCACGCGAGAACAACCTCAAGGACGTCAGCATCGAGCTCCCCAAGCGGCGGCTCACCGTCTTCACCGGAGTCTCCGGCTCCGGCAAGTCCTCCCTGGTGTTCGACACCATCGCCGCCGAGTCGCAGCGGCTGATCAACGAGACGTACAGCGCGTTCCTGCAGGGCTTCATGCAGAACCTGGGCCGCCCGGACGTGGACGTGCTCGACGGGCTGACCACCGCGATCAGCGTCGACCAGCGGCGGATGGGCGGCGACGTGCGTTCCACGGTCGGCACCGCCACCGACACCGGGGCGATGCTGCGCATCCTGTTCAGCCGGCTCGGCACCCCGCACATCGGCTCGCCCCAGGCCTTCTCCTTCAACGTCGCCTCGATCAGCGGCGCGGGCGCCGTGACGGTCGAGAAGGGCGGGCACAAGGTCAAGGAGCGCCGGGAGTTCAGCATCACGGGCGGCATGTGCCCGCGCTGCGAGGGACGCGGCTCCGTCTCCGACATCGACCTGACCCAGCTCTACGACGACTCCAAGTCGCTCAACGAGGGCGCGCTGACCATCCCCGGCTACAGCATGGAGGGCTGGTACGGGCGCATCTTCAGCGGCTGCGGCTTCTTCGACCCGGACAAGCCGATCCGCAGGTTCACCAAGCGCGAGCTGAGCGACCTCCTCCACAAGGCGCCCACGAAGATCAAGGTCGAGGGCATCAACCTGACCTACGAGGGCCTGATCCCGAAGATCCAGAAGTCGATGCTGTCGAAGGACATCGACTCGCTGCAGCCGCACATCCGGGCGTTCGTGGAGCGCGCGACGACGTTCGCCGTGTGCCCGGAGTGCGAGGGGACGCGGCTCAGCGAGGCCGCCCGGTCGTCGAAGATCTCCGGGATCAGCATCGCCGACGCGTGCGCGATGCAGATCAGCGACCTCGCCAAGTGGGTCGGCGGACTGGCCGAGCCGTCGGTCGCGCCGCTGCTCACGTCACTGCGCGAGACCCTGGACTCCTTCGTCGAGATCGGGCTCGGCTACCTGTCGCTCGACCGGCCGTCGGGAACGCTGTCGGGCGGTGAGGCGCAGCGCGTGAAGATGATCCGGCACCTCGGGTCCTCGCTCACGGACGTCACGTACGTCTTCGACGAGCCGACCGTCGGACTGCACCCGCACGACATCCAGCGCATGAACGACCTGCTGCTGCGGCTGCGCGACAAGGGCAACACCGTGCTCGTCGTCGAGCACAAGCCGGAGGTCATCGCGATCGCCGACCACGTCGTGGACCTCGGCCCCGGGGCCGGTTCGGGCGGCGGCACCATCTGCTACGAGGGGGACGTCGCGGGGCTGCGGGCGAGCGACACCGTCACCGGGCGGCACCTCGACGACCGTGCGCGGCTGAAGGAGACCGTGCGCGAGCCGGTCGGGAAGCTGGAGATCCGCGGCGCGGACTCCCACAACCTCCAGGACGTCGACGTCGACATCCCGCTCGGTGTGCTGTGCGTCGTCACGGGTGTGGCGGGGTCGGGGAAGAGCTCGCTCGTGCACGGGTCCATCCCGGCCGGCGAGGGCGTCGTCTCCGTGGACCAGGCGCCGATCCGCGGCTCGCGGCGCAGCAACCCGGCCACGTACACGGGGCTGCTCGACCCGATCCGCAAGGCGTTCGCGAAGGCCAACGGGGTCAAGCCCGCGCTGTTCAGCGCCAATTCGGAGGGCGCGTGCCCGACGTGCAAGGGCGCCGGCGTCATCTACACCGAGCTGGCGATGATGGCCGACACGGCGACGGTCTGCGAGGAGTGCGACGGGCGGCGGTTCCGGTCCGACGTCCTCGAGTACACGCTCGGGGGGCGCGACATCAGCGAGGTGCTCGCCATGCCGGTGACGCAGGCGGAGGAGTACTTCGCGGACGGCGACGCCCGCACACCCGCCGCCCACAAGATCCTGACCCGCCTCAAGGACGTCGGCCTCGGCTACCTCACGCTCGGGCAGCCGCTGACCACGCTCTCCGGCGGCGAGCGCCAACGCCTCAAGCTGGCCACGCACATGGCGGACAAGGGCGGGACCTACGTCCTCGACGAGCCCACCGCCGGACTGCACCTCGCCGACGTCGAACAGCTCCTCGGCCTCCTCGACCGACTCGTCGACTCCGGCAAGTCCGTCATCGTCGTCGAGCACCACCAGGCGGTCATGGCGCACGCCGACTGGATCATCGACCTCGGCCCCGGGGCGGGCCACGACGGGGGGCGGGTCGTGTTCGAGGGGACGCCGCGGGAGTTGGTGGCGGGGGGTGCGACGCTCACCGCTCAGCACCTGGCGGAGTACGTGGGGGGCTGACACCGGGTTTTCGGGCGGGTGCGGGTGCTTCTTCCAGGGGATACGAGGATCGGCACCCCCACCCCGCTCCGGCCCGCGCCGCCCACCCCGCTCCGGCCCGCGCCGCCCGGCCCACTGCGGCCCGCGCCCGGCCCGCCGCTCCCGGCCCGCGCCCGGCCCTCAGAACGGCAGCGCCCTGCAATGCACCACCGTCAGCGTCGACACCGCCCGGGTCAGCACGACGTACAGCCGCGCGAACCCCCGCCCCGAACCCGATCCCGGCCCCGCCGCTCCCGCCTCCTCCACTCCCTCCACCACATCGGCCGGCTCCACGGCCACGACATGGTCGTACTCGAGCCCCTTCGCCACCCCGGCCCCGAGCACGGTCACCCGTCCCGCGACCCGCTCGGCCCCGCCGGCCTCGATCCCCGCCCTGGTCAGCGCCTCCTCCACTCCTGCCACGTCCTTCTCCGCCGCGATCACCCCGACGGACCCCTCCCGTTCCAGCGCCCACCGCACGGCCCGGACGACCCCGGCCCCGATCTCCCCGCGCTCCCGGACGCGTTCGAGCCGTACCTCTCCGTCGGTCCGCAGGGACCGCGCCGGGGGCACCGCGACGCCGATGCGCCCCCGGACCCGTTCGGCCAGTTCGAGCACGACCCCCGGCACGCGGAACCCGACGGTCAGCGGCACGACCGCCGCGTCCGGCTTGCCGAGGTGCCCGAGCAGCGTCCGCCAGTCCCGCGCGGCCCACGGCGTGGTCCCCTGCGCGAGGTCCCCGAGCACGGTCAGCGACCCGAACGCGGCCCGCCGCGCGATCACCCGCGCCTGCATCGGCGACAGGTCCTGCGCCTCGTCGACGACGATGTGCCCGAACCCCTCGGGGTGTTCGAGCAGTCCGGCGAGTTCGTCGAGCAGCACCAGATCGGCCGCGGACCATCGCACGGACCGGTACGAACGCGCCGGACGCTCCCACACCAGCGCCCCCTGCTCCGCCTCCGACAGCACCCCGTCCGCGGCCCGCGCCAACTCCCCCGCGTCGCGCAGCAGTCCGTACAGCACCTCCTCCGGCCGGGCCCGCGGCCAGACCGCGTCCACGAACGCGCTGACGCACCGCGCCCGCCCGATCCGCTGCACCCACGCGCTGCTGACGGCCCCGGCGCGCCGCTCCGCCCGCTCCCGCACGTACCGCACGACGCGGCTGCGCACCCGTTCCCGTCCGACGGTGTACGGCGGGTCCTCGTCCCGTACGCCCTCGACGATCTCCGTCAGGACGTGGGCCGGTACGCGCCACCGGTACGACCCGTCCGGGACGGCGAGCGCCTCCTCGGCCCCGGCCGGGGACACGCGCGCGTAGAGGGCCCGGCGCAGCACCTCGGCCATCCGTACGTCGTGCTTGACGGCCTCGCCCGCGGGTGCGTCCCGTCCCGTCGCCGGCCCGCGCTCGACGATCTCCTCGACGGTCGACTGCCGCACCCCGCTCTCGCCGAGCGCGGGCAGGACGGCCGAGATGTAGCCGAGGAACGCGCGGTTCGGCCCGAGGACCAGGAGCCCGGACCGCTGGACGCGCTGCGGGAACGTGTACAGCAGGTAGGCCGCCCGGTGCAGCCCCACCGCGGTCTTCCCGGTGCCGGGCGCACCCTGCACGCACACCGAGGCGGCGGCGTCCTGCCGGACGAGGTCGTCCTGGTCGGGCTGGATCGTGGCGGCGATGTCCCGCATGGGGCCGACCCGGGGGCGTTCGATCTCCCCGGCGAGGATCCGGCTGCCGCCGGTCGCCTCCTGTCCGGTGCCGAGCCGCTCGTCCTCGAACCCGGTGAGGTCGGCCGAGTCGCCGAGGCTCCCCGGCGCCCAGCCGAACCGCCGCCGCGTGTCCACACCCTGTGGATCCTTGGCGCCGGCCTGGTAGAACGCCCGGGACACCGGCGCCCGCCAGTCCACGACCCGGGGCGGCGCGGCCGGCCGCTCGCTGATCCGCAGCCGCCCGACGTGGTAGCTCTGCCCGGCGTGCTCCCCGGCGCCGGCCGCGAAGTCGAGCCGCCCGAAGAACAGCGGGGCCCGCGGCAGCTCCCTGAGCCCCTTGGCCTGGCTGCGCAGCTCGTACCCGAGGACCTCGGCGTCGGCTCCTGACGCGGACGCGTTCTCGCCGATCACGACCTGTTCGTCGGCGCCCTCGATCATGGCGCCGAGCGCGGCGCGGCACACCTCGTGGTACGCCCGCTCGGCGAGCAGTTCGGGGTCGGGCACGGGTCCGGGATCGGCAGCAGTCATGCCCCGACCATAACGCAACCGAGTTAAATCTTTTACCGAGTAACGTCACCCGGTGCCGCGACCCCCTCCGCCAGCTGCCGGAACCCCAGCTCGGCGGCGCGCACCGCGTCCCGCGCCACCACCTCGGCGGGCTCCCCCGCCACGATCCGCCGTACGTTCTCCTCGGCGAGGATCCGCTGCACCGCCACGACCTGCCCCGCCGCGAGCCGCGCCCCGACCGCGTCCCAGCCCTGCTCGCCGAGCGCCTCGGCCAGCACCCGCTCGGACCGCTCCTGGTACCCGGCCAGCCGCGCCACCAGCGCCGGCGTCCCGTACAGCAGCCGCAGATACGCCAGCACCGCCGGGTGGTCGCACACCCCCGTCACCGGGTCCCGCCGCTCGATCCCCTCGATGAAGTGCCCCCGCAGCGCCCCGACGGCCGACTCCCCCGGCCCCCGCCCGGCGACCACCCGCGCGGCCTCGTCCTCGTGATCGGCGAAGCGGTACAGGACGAGGTCCTCCTTGGCCCCGAAGTACCGGAACACGGTCGGCTTCGACACCCCCGCCGCCTCCGCCACCTCCGCCACGGAGACCCGCTCGTACCCCTTCTCGAGAAAGAGCCGCACCGCGGTCTCGGACAACGCCTCCCGGGTCCGCCGCTTCTTGCGCTCACGGAGTCCGGGGGTCGCTGCGGGACTGTCTCCACTCATGCAGGGAGCGTACGAGCCGTGGTCCCGCGCTCGGCCGGGGGCAGCGCCAGCGCAAGATACGGGTTGCCCGCGGTCCGCGTCGACAACGGCATCCCGAGCCAGTCCAGCGCCTTGCGCAGCGTCGTCGCGTACGAGCCCACGGCCCGCCGCACATTGGGCGCGTCGAGCGCCGAGCCGGTCACCAGCCGGTCCAGGTCCACGTACGCGGACCGGACGATCTCCAGGCCCCGGTACACCTCGACGTCCGGCTCCCAGCCGATCCGGTGGTCCGCGTCCATCAACCGCTCCCAGCGGGCGAACATCCGCTCCCGGATCTCCCGGGTCGTCGGCGTCAGGTGCATGTGGCGCACCAGGTCGTACAGCGGATCACCGACCATGGCCATCTCCCAGTCGATGAGCACGAGCCCGTACCCGCTCTCGTGACGCACGAGGTTCCAGGGGTTCAGGTCGCCGTGCAGCAGGACGTGCTCCCGCTCGGTGACGCGGCGCCGCCCCAGCCTGTCGCGCAGCTCGTCCGCCCCGGGCAGCCCGACCACGGCGGCCAGCTCCTGGGACCTGCGGGACAGGCTCCCCACCATGTCGGCGATCCGGTCGCCCAGCCATCCGTAGAACCCCCGCTCCTCCAGGTCCTCCCGGTACCCCATGTCCTTCTTCAGGCCGTCCGTCGGCACTGCGGCGAGTTCGTGGAGCTGGTCCACCAGCCCGTACGCCTCACCGGGCAGCACCAGGCCGCGCACCGGGTGCCCGGGCGCCCGGCGCGTGTCCGGGGATCCCTCGTAGGAGTGGATGGTGAACGAGTCGGCGAAGTCGCTCTCCCCCAGCGCGTAGACACGCGGCGCCCTGACGGCCGCGCCGGAGTCCTCGATGGCCCGCAGCACCGCGTGCTCGTCGAGGAACCTGGGCTCGACCGGGTGGGCCGTGCCCACCTTCCTGCGCACCATCACGGGGGGCCGGCCGTCGATCTCCACGACGGTCGCCAGATGCGTGGTCCCGTTGAAGACGAGGCGGGCCGGGGCCCGGCCCTCCGCCCGCAGGGCCGCCTCGACCGCCGACTCGGGGAAGTCCGGCCGCAGGGCCACCCGCTCGTCGCGGTGCCAGAGGGCGGTCCGGCCGGAGCCACGCAGGACCGAGCCGTGCGCCAGCAGCCGACGGTACAGCAGGCGCTCGATGGTGCCCACGTCCAGCACGGTGCGCAGCGCCAGCGGGCGCTGGGCGGCCAGCAGGGCTCGCCTGATCTCCTTCGCCGCCGCTTCCAGGTCGCTCCGGCCGAAGACACGGTCGAGGGAGCGCACCGCCCGGATCACGTCCGGGTAGACGGACTGCGCGTGCTCGAAGTCGAGGTAGTGCGGCAGGTCCTCGTCCAGGCCGACGACCGCCTCGGGGCGCACCCGGCCCATGGCACGGCGCCAGGCGTCCACGACCTCGTCCACCTGGTCGGGCGGATAGTGCGTCCGCACCAGGTGGACCGCCAGGTCGTGCAGGGGGTCGCCGTAGGACGCCAGCTCCCAGTCCACGCAGCGGAGCGGCGGGACACCGTCGCCGGTGACGACGACGTTGCCGCGGTGGAGGTCGCCGTGGAGCAGACCGAACGGGCGGGGGCTCATCCGCGGCGCCCATGGCCCGTACTTCCGCAGGGCGTCCTCGGGCACGCCCAGTGCGACGAACAGCCCGCCGAACTCGGCCCAGTTCGGCATGCGGACCTGCTGATCGGCCTGTGTCCACAACGTGCGCAGGAAGCCGGCGGTGTCCCGGTCGCGCGGCCAGTGGGCGGGGCGCGGCGGCAGGGCCCGCTCCGGCACGCAGGCCAGGCGGGCGAGCAGATCGGCGAAGGCCTCGATCAGCCGCGAGTCGACCGGCTTGCCCTCGGGGCAGACGGCCGCGAGGGGCGTGCCGGCCAGGTAGGTGTGGATGGACCGGTCCCCGCGCCGGGCGAGGAACCGCGGTACGCCGTCCAGGTGGTCGCCGATGCCGCGCAGCACCGCGGCCTCGTCCGGCCAGGTCCGGATCACGACGGACGGCACGCCGTCCCGGCGGCGCCGGACCAGGACGTGTGTTCCTGCGGGCCGGCCCAGGTCCCGCGCTTGTTGCGACGTCAGCTGCACCACACGGTTGAGGTTGTGGTGTCCGCCCATACTCTCGCCGGAGCATGTCTCGGACCGGAGGATCTCGTCCCACAGGTCCCTGGACTCCTCGGTGAAGTCAGGGATCGCACTCGGGGCACTGGGGGCGATCGCGCCCACGGGCCACTCCTGGAAACTCATGCATCAGAGTTGACGGAGCCACACCCTAGTCCCGTGCGACCCGGGGCACGAGCCGAGCCGCACGGCGGCCGCGTGTTCGAGGAGTGAGCGGCCGCGGCCCACAGAGCGAGACGCGCTTGCACGGGCTCGCCGCGCGGCCGGTCGGCCGCCGGATCGTCCCCGGCGGCCGGATACGGCAGAACGAGTGACTGCGCAGGCAGCGGCCCGCGGATCGCGACGCGGCGCCACTGCCCCCGTCCGCCTCACGCCGGACGCTTCGGCACGTGCTCCCACAACCCGTCGAACATCCGCTGCTCGGCCGCGACGAAGTCCGCCTCCGACGTGCTCCTCGCCCGGTCGAAGACGAACATCGGGGTGTCGAAACCCTCGACGTCGCACAGCAGCACCGGCCGGCCGCCCTCGTACTCGTCCACCTCGCGCTCCATCAGGGCCGGGGCGTAGTGGCCGATCAGGGCCTCCCGGCGATTGAGGAGGTACGCCTTCCGGCTCGGGGTGCCCACGGTGTAGCGGATGTCGATGTGGGCGTCCACGCCGTGCCGGCGCAGGCTCGCCATGGAGCTCTTCAGGACCGTCGTCTGGGCGATGTGCTGGCCCCGGCTGCGTGCCCGGACCGCCTCGTCCAGCTTGGCGTCCGCGCCCCAGCCGTCCGCCGGCGACGGGTAGTCGAGGTCCTGCTCCAGGCTCGGCAGGAGCAGCCGGACGCGGATCA
>NZ_WWIA01000682.1 GCF_009870065.1 Streptomyces sp. SID5785
GTGCTGCCCAAGCATCTGGACGAGAAGGTCGCGCGCCTGCACCTCGACTCGCTCGGGGTCAGGCTCACGACGCTGCGTCCGGAGCAGGCGTCGTACATCGGCGTCGAGGTCGAGGGCCCGTACAAGCCCGACCACTACCGCTACTGACCGGGCTTCCAGCCTTCCTCCATCGCGCCCCGACCCCGGGCGCCCACGCTGGGCCCACGGGTGACGTTCAGAGGAGGAAGCACGTGTCCGAGAAGCAGCAGCACACTCCGGTGCTGGTGGTGGGCGCGGGACTGGCGGGTCTGTCGACCGCCCTGTTCCTGGCCCGCCACGAAGTGCCCTGCGTCGTGGTGGAACGCCACCGCGGCATGTCGCCGCATCCGCGGGCGCGGGGCATCAACCCGCGGGCGATGGAACTGATGCGCGCGGCCGGCCTGGAGCAGGAGGTGCGGGAGACCGAGTCGGCCCGCGCCCTCGCCGCCAACAGCGGGGTCCTGGCCGCTCAGTCCCTGGCCGGCCACCAGCTGGGCGCCCTGCACGAGCAGTACTTCATGGACGTCCGCACGGATCTGAGCGCCCTGTCGCCGACCGGCTGGTGCCTGTGCCACCAGGACGAGTTCGAGCCGGTGATCCGTCGTCACGCGCAGCGGCTGGGCGCGGAGTTCTCGTACGCGACCGAGCTGGAGTCGTTCGAGCAGGACGGCGACGGGGTCACCGCGCGGCTGCGGGACCGGGACTCGGGCGAGGTGCGGACCGTGACGGCCGACTACCTCGTGGCCGCGGACGGGCCCGGCAGCCCGGTGCGCCGGCAGCTGGGGATCGGCTTCGACGGCCCCGGCACCACCGGGCACTTCCTCAACATCCACTTCGAGGCGGAGCTCGCGGAGCAGCTCGGGGACCGCCGCTTCATCATGTGCTACACGTTCAACGACGCGGTGCGCGGTGCGCTGATGCCGCTCGACAACTCCCGGCGCTGGCTCCTGCACGTGGGCTTCGACCCGGCCGCGCAGGACCCGGCGTCGTTCGACGAGGCGCGCTGCCAGGAGCTGGTGCGGGCCGCGACCGGCGTGCCGGACCTGGACGTGAAGGTGCTGGGTGCGATGCCGTGGGAGGCCGCGGGCCGCACCGCAGGAGCGTTCTCGTCCGGCCGGGTCTTCCTGGTGGGCGACGCCGCGCACGTGATGCCGCCGAGCGGTGCGTTCGGCTCCAACACCGGGGTGCAGGACGCCCACAACCTGGCGTGGAAGCTCGCGGCGGTCGTGCGCGGCGAGGCCGGTGCCGGTCTCCTCGACAGCTACGACCCCGAGCGCCGGCCGGTGTGCGAGGCGACCGTCGAGCAGGCGGTGCTGCGCTCGAAGGACCGGCCGCGCCTCGCCGAGCAGGAGCCGGCGCCCGCGAACCCGGCCATCCACGCCGACACGGAGATCTGGTTCGGCTGGCAGTACCGCTCGGCGGCGGTGCTCACGGGCCCCGACGACCGTCCCGCGGACGGCGTGTGGAACGCGGCGCCGCAGGGGCTTCCCGGCACCCGCGCCCCGCATGTCGCGCTGGTCGCCGACGGCCGGGAGATCTCGGCGCTCGACCTGTTCGACCGGGTGCCGGTGCTGCTGGCCGGGCCCGGCGGGACGGCCTGGGAGCGGGCGGCGCACGAGGCGGCGGACCGCGCCGGGGTCCGGGTGGACGTGCGGCGCGTCGCGGACGACGCCCTCGCGGACCCGGCCGGCGGCTGGGGCACGGCGTACGGCGTGGGGCCCGAGGGCGCCGTGCTGGTGCGGCCCGACGGTGTGGTCGCGTGGCGTTCCGCGGGCGGCCGGGAGAACCCGGGCGCCGTGCTCGACGACGTACTGCAGGCCCTGCTGGCGCGGTGAGGACCCGCCTGCGCACCCCACGAGACGAGGAGCAATCATGTCGGGAATCACCGGCTGGGTGGACTGGACCCGGGACCTGTCCCGGGAACGCAGCACCGTCCTGGCCATGACCGCGTCGATGGCGCTGCGCGGCCCGGACGACGAGGGCGTGTGGACCGGTCCGCGCGCCGCTCTGGGCCACCGGCACCTCGCGGTGTTCGACCCCGAGGGCGGCCGTCAGCCCGTCGCCCTGGAGCACGACGGGCGCACCGTCGCCGTCGCCGCGCACAGCGGCTCGATCCTGAACCACGAGGAGCTGCGCTCCACGCTGGCGCGGCGCGGCCACAAGTTCCGCACGGGCGGTGACACGGAGACCCTGCTGCACGCGTACCTCGAGTGGGGGGCCGACTGTGTGGCGCGCCTGGAGGGCACGTTCGCCGGGGTGGTGTGGGACGCCCGTCGTGCGGAGCTGTTCCTGGTCCGCGACCGGCTGGGCGTGGAGCCGCTGCTGTACTTCCCGACGGCGACGGGCCTGGTGTTCGGCTCGGAGGCGAAGGCGATCCTGGCGCATCCGCTGGTGCCGGCCGAGGTCGACGCGGAGGGGCTCCAGGAGATCTTCACGTACTCGGGCACACCGCACGTGGCGCCGTTCCGCGGGATGCACCGGCTGCGGGCCGGGCACCATCTGACGGTGAGCGCCGAGGGCACGCGTCTGACCCGGTACTGGGGCGTGGACGCGGCCGAGCACACGGACGACCTGGACACGACGGTGGACACGGTGCGCGGGCTGCTCGAGGAGAGCGTCGAGCGGAACCTGCGCACGGACGCGCCGGTGGGCTCGCTGCTGTCGGGCGGGCTCGACTCCAGCGGTGTCGTCGGTCTCGCGGACCGGGAGCTGCGCCGGTCCGGGCGCCGGGTGCGGACGTTCACGGTGGACTTCGCCCGGCACGCCGAGAACTTCCAGGCGACGGACACCCGGCAGTCGCCGGACGCCCCGTACGCGGCGGACGTGGTGCGGCACCTGGACACGGATCACACGAGCGTCGTCATCGACCCGGACGAGCTGAGCGACGAGGTGGCCCGCTGGCAGGTGCTGCGGGCCAAGGACTACCCGACGCCGCTGGGCGACATGAACACCTCGCTGTACCTGCTGGCGCGGGCGGTGAGCGAGCGGGACACCAAGGTCGTGCTGACCGGTGAGGCCGCCGACTCGCTGTTCCACGGGGTCGCCTGGAACCGGGACCCGGTGGAGTCGCGGATGGACACCTTCCCGTGGGTGGCCCGCGGGGTGGTCCGCGACGACGCGAAGGGGCTCGGCTGCGGCCTGTTCGACTCCTCGCTCCTGGGGGACCTGGCGCCGCTGGAGTACGCGGCGGGCCGTTACCGCGAGTCGGTCGCCGAGGCGCCGCACCTGCCCGGCATGTCCGACGAGGAGAAGCACATGCGGGAGCTGTGCTGGGTGCACCTGACGAACTTCATGGAGAACCAGAACGGGCACACGGAGCGGCTGTTCAAGGCGGTGGGCCTGGAGGTCCGCATGCCGTACTGCGACCACCGGCTCGTGCAGTACGCGTACAACCTGCCGTGGAAGCTGCAGAACTTCGACGGGCGCGAGAAGAGCCTGTTGCGGGCCGCGGTGCGGCACGTGCTGCCCCAGAGCGTCATCGAGCGGCGCAAGACGCCGTACCCGGTGACGCTGGATCCGGGCTACGAGCAGTCGCTGCGCGCGGAGATGACGGCGTTGCTCGACGATCCGCAGGCCCCGGTGCTGCCGCTGCTCGACGTGGCGGAGGTGCGGCGCACGCTCAAGGACCCGGAGGGCCTGAACCGCTGGGCGCGCCGGGCCAACGTGGAGCTGCCGCTCCAGCTGAACACGTGGCTGCGCCGGTACGGGGTGCGCCTGGTGCTGTGATGCCGCGCGGCGCGCACGCCGAGGCCCCCGTACCGTCCGGTGTACGGGGGCCTCGGCGTGCGGGCGGCGCGCGGCCGCCGCCGTCAGTGCTGGTGGGCGCCGGCGTCGGGCAGGGTCCGCGGGGCCTGCTTCTCGGTGCCGGGGGCGACGACGGTGAACTGGCCCATCATGCCGTCGTCCTCGTGGCGCAGGACGTGGCAGTGGTACATGTACGGCGCCTTCGGGTCGGTCAGCGTGTCGAACCGGATGGCGATCTTCGCCTTGCCGAACTCGTGCAGGTAGAACGTGTCCTTGGGGCCGCGGGCGTAGGCGGGCGGCGGGGAGCCGTTGATGTCCAGGACGTGGAAGACGGCGCCGTGGACGTGCAGGACGTGCACCCAGTCGTCGCCGCGCTCGATCTCCCAGACCTCGGTGGCGCCGGCCGGGATCACCTCGTCGACCCGGGTCATGTCCATGGTCTTGCCGTTGATCTGGACGCCGGTGAACTCCAGCGTGCGGTGCCGGGCGTCGGCGGGCGCCTCGACCGGTGCGGCGGCGCCCTCGATCCGGGTGGGCAGGGCGGGCGAGGACGCGAGGTCGTGGCCGGCCCGCAGGGCGATGATGTCGAAGGTGTCGTCGCCGCCCATGAAGCGCTCGGTCGGGAAGCCGAGTCCGAGATCGGGCTCGAAGCTGCGCAGGACCGCCTCGTCGCCGGGCGCGAACGAGACGACGATCTCGGCGCGTTCGCCCGGCGCGAGCAGCAGCCGCTCCAGCGGGCGCGGCCGGGCGAGCAGTCCGGCGTCGGTGGCGACCTGGTGGAAGGTGCGGCCGTCGGTGAAGCCGAGCCAGTACATGCGGGCGTTGGAGCCGTTGAGCAGGCGCAGCCGCACCCGGCGCGTGGTGACCTTGAAGTGCGGGTCGTAGGTGCCGTTGACGAGGATGGTGTCGCCGAGGACGCCCAGGTTGTCGGCGCCGGCCACGGACTCGGCGAGCTTGGTCTCGGTGAGGTCGAGGCTGCCGTCGTCGTGGAAGTTCTTGTCCTGGATGACCAGGGGCACGTCGTCGACGCCGTAGGTGCGGGGCAGGGCCGCGCGCTCGGAGTGCTCGTCGTCGAGGATGATCATTCCGGCGACGCCGCGGTAGACGTGGGTGCCGGTCGAGCCGTGCGGGTGCGGGTGGTACCAGAGGGTGGCCGCCGGCTGGTGCACGGTCCAGGTGGGCTGCCAGTCCCGGCCCGCCTCGATCATCTGGTGGGGGCCGCCGTCCATGCGGGCGGGCAGGAGCATCCCGTGCCAGTGCAGGGTGGTGGCCTCGGGCAGCCGGTTGCGCACGGTGAGGGCGACGCGGTCGCCCCTGCGGGCGCGCAGCGTGGGCGCGAGGTAGGGGCCGTTGGCACCCCAGGTGGGGGTGGTGCGGCCGGGCAGCAGCCTGCTGGTGCCGGGGGCGAGGGTGAGCCGGTAGTGGCGGCGGCCGTCGCCGGCGGGGTCGGGGTGCAGGAGGTCCGGTATCCGCAGCTCGTTGCGGAAGTCCAGCTTCCCCACGTTGCTGCGCTTGCGCTGGGAGTAGACCGTCAGGAAGGTGGCGCCCCAGCCCGCTCCTGCGGCCGCGGCGACGCCTCCCGCGCCGAGCAGGAAGCGTCGGCGCGGGAGGCGGAGGTGTTTCGGCATGGTGGGTCCTCGCGTGGGATCCGGTGCGGGGCCTGCGGCCCGGGGGGAGACGCCCCCGGGTCCTCGTCCCACTGTCGATCATCCCGCCTGAGGCTCGCTCGACTCGGGCTCGAGCCGGTGCACGACCTCGGTGACGGCCATGTCGCCGCCGCGCCGGTACGGCTTGAGCTTCTGCCGGTGCAGCAGGTGGCGGTGGCTGGTCTCGAAGGCCCGGAAGCCGCTCTCGTGCGACCAGTCCGTCAGGACGTAGTACAGGCCGGGCTCCTCGGTCGAACGCACCAGCGTCTGGCCGAGGTTGGCCGGCTCCCGCGCGATGGCCTCGCCCACGGAGAGCCACACCTTCTCGAAGTCGGCGGCCATGTCGGGGTACACCTCCATGCGGAGGATCACCCGCAGGGGGTGGCCGCCGCCGGTGCCGCCGGTGCCGTCGGTACGGGTCATGGGGTCCTCTTCTCCGCGGGTCTGCGGTCGAGCCGGAGCACCCGCTTGGTGATGCCGCGCAGCACGGTCCTGGTGAAGATGGGCGCCTCGGTGCAGCGCCAGGCGACGACACCGTCCGGCCGGACGAGCACGGCGCCCTGCGCGGTGACGCCGTACCGCTCGGGCCAGCGGTCGTCGAGGTCCTCGAGGTCGGTGCCGATGCCGTGGACCTGGACGGCCGTGCCCAGTTCGGCGGAGACCGAGCGGGCGGCCTCCTTCCAGGCCCGGTTGTCGGGTCCGGTCAGCAGCACCATGCCGCGGCCGAACAGGTCGTGCACGGAGATCTCGGTGCCGCCGCGGCGCAGCCGCAGGTGCGGGGCGCGGCTGCCGGGACGGCCGTCGTTCTCCGCGGCCCACAGCCCGTATCCGGGCAGGGTGCCCTCGTCCCAGGGCATCACGGCCGAGGAGCGGTAGCGCGAGGACAGCCAGACCAGCGGGTCCTGGACCAGCTCGGGGTCGGCCGGGTCCTGGTAGGCCTCCCGCAGCCGGGCCCGGTCGCCGGCCCGCAGCTCCGCCTGTTCGACGGTGGCCGCGCAGACCGGGCGGCGCTCCTCGTCGTAGGTGTCGAGCAGGTCGGGGTGGGCCCAGCCGTCGAGCACCGCGACGATCTTCCAGGCGAGGTTGTGCGCGTCGATGACACCGGTGCCCGCGTCGAAGCCGCCACTGGGCGGCATGACGTGGGCGGCGTCCCCCACCAGGTACACCGGGCCGTCGGCGAACCGCTCGGCGACGCCCGCCTCCCCGGCCCACGCGTGCACCGACTCGATGCGCACGCCGAGGTCGGCGACTCCGCTCGCGGCCCGCACGAGCGCGGTGCAGTACTCCTCGGTGAACGACTCGACGGGCCGGCGCTCCGGGTCGTGGCGCACGTGGAGCAGCCAGTCCGCCCCGTTGTCGAGCGGCATCAGGGAGCCGCTGACGCCCGGGTTGTCGACGTAGCCCATGATGAAGCGGCGTCCGCGCAGCGGTCCGGTCAGGTCCGCGGTGAAGCGGACCGTGACGAAGTGGCCGAGGGTGCGGCTGTCGAAGCCGATCCCGAGCTGTTCGCGCACGGCCTGTCCCGCGCTGCCCGCGTCGACCAGGAAGCAGGTCCGCACCCGGTGTTCCTCACCGGTGTCACGGTCGCGCACGTGGGCGAGGACGCCCTCGTCGCCCCAGCCCTCCCGCTCGAAGGAGACGAGCTCGGCCTGCGGGCGCATCCGCACGCCGAGCCGCTCGGCGCGCTCGCGCAGCACCTGCTCGAGCTCGCCCTCCTCGCACAGACACCAGCTGGTGGGCGACAGGTCGCCGAGGTCGGCGTCCGCGTCCACGACGTACTTGGCGTCCAGCGCCCCGAGTTCGGGTCCGGTCAGGGACTCCATGGTGATGATGCCCGCGTTGCGGGCCAGCGCCCGGGCCGAGGGCTGGTCCCGTACGTCCTGCTCCACCCCGAGGGAGCGCAGCAGTTCCATGGCCCGGGGGTGGATGCCGAGGATGCGCGGTGGCCTGGACCGCTCCGGCCCGCCCCCCAGCAGATAGCAGTCCACTCCCTGTTCGGCGAGGAACAGGGCCGTCGCCAGCCCGGCCGGTCCCGAACCGGCCACCAGGACATCGGTTTTGCGGAGCGTGGTCCGTCCTGTACCGCGCACTGCCTCACATCCCTTCGACGTCGTGCTACGACTGATGCTCCACGAGCACGGACGCGTCCTTGTCGCCGTCGCCCGCGGCCACCACTGCCTCGAACTGCTCCCGCACCAGCCCGAGGACCGGCATCTGTGTCCCGTGTCCGGCGGCGTCCTCGAGGGCGATCCGGATGTCCTTCTCCATGAGGGCCGAGCGGAAGAACGCGGGTTCGTAGGAGCCCTTGATCATCAGCTCGGCGCGGAAGCGCATCACGAGCGAGCTGAAGCCGCTCGCGGAGACCGCGCCGATCAGCTGGTTGCGGTCCAGGCCCGCGGCCGTGCCGTAGGCGACGGCCTCGGCGAGCGAGGCGACCTGCGCGCCGAGCAGCAGGTTGAGGATCAGCTTCATGCCGGCGGCGGTGCCGGGGGCGCCCAGGTGGACGACCTCGGTGCCGATCGCCTCGAGGACGGGCCGCACCTCGTACAGGTCGGCCGGGTCACCGGCGACGAAGACGCGCAGCTCGCCCTTGCGGGCCTGGAGCGGGTTGCCGACGACGCAGGCCTCGACGCGGCGCAGCCCCTTCGCCGCCAGCCGTTCGGCGGCCTCGCGGGCGTACGCGGGCGACACGGTGGAGGTGTCCACGATGACGGAGCCGGGCTCGAGGACCGGCACCACGCGGCCGAACAGCACCTCCTCGACGGCCTTGTCGTCGCTGAGGCTCAGCATCACCACGCGGTGGCCGGCCGCGGCGCGCTCGGGCGCGTCGGCGAGGGTGGCACCCGCGTCGGCCAGCGGTGCGGCCTTGCTCGCCGTCCGGTTGTGGACGGTGAGGGTGTGCCCGGTGTCCAGGAGCCGGCGGGCCATGCCGCCTCCCATGTTGCCCAGGCCGATGAAGGCCAGTTGGGCTGTGCTCATCGTGGGTCTCTCCTCATCTGTGGCGGGGCGGGCCGGGGTGCGGTCCGCGGTCGGGGCGCGGCGTCGACGGTCAGTACGCGGCGTCGACCTCGTAGACGGCGAACGGGACGGGGGTCCTGGTGTCGCGGTAGGGGCGCAGGGGGGCGGTGTCCGCGCGGTGCCCGGCGCCCGCCTCCCACTGCTGGAACGCCTCGAACGACTCCCAGCGGCTCATCACGGCCAGCGCGCTCGGGTCCATCGGGTTGCGCAGCAGCTCGTTGCCGAGCATGCCGGGCACGCCCGCGAGGCGTTCGCTGACCTGGTGGTAGGCGGTCCGGACGGCGTCGAGCTGGTCGTCGTCGAGCGCCGCCTGGTAGACGAGCACCCGCACCTCGCCCGCGCCGCCGTCACCGGGCACCGGCGGCCGCCTCTCCCCGCAGCGTGTGCAGGACCTCCATGACGTGGAAGGTGCCGCCCTTGCGGAACGGGTGGAGGGTCGCGCGGTGTTCGAGGTGCGCGGGGCTCTCCTCGAAGCGGCGGAACTGCGGCTCGTCGACCCAGTCGCTGACGATGACGTACGTGCCGTCGGGCTCCCGGGACAGGGACTGGCCGAGGTTGGCGCTGTGGCCGGTGACGGCGTCGGTGCCGGACAGCCACGCCTTCTCGAACTCCGCCTCGCGGCCCGCCTCGATCTCCAGGCGGAGCATCACCCGGAACGTCATCAGGAGATCCCCCCGTCGACGCCGATGGTGTTCCCGGTGACGTAGCGGGACAGGTCGCTGGCGAGCCACATGACGGCGCCGGCCACCTCGTCGGGCTTGCCGAGCCGGCCCAGGGCGGTCTTCGCGCCGTAGCGCTCGCTCATCAGGCGCCGCTGGTCCTCGGGCAGCTCGTGGAAGTTCTCCGTCTCGATGACGCCGAGGGCGACGATGTTGAAGCGGATGCCCTTGCCGCCGAACTCCTTGGCGAGCGACCGGTTGAGGCCGACGAGCGCGGCCTTGGTCGCGGTGTAGTGGGAGCGCAGCGGGACGCCGGCCTCGGTGGCGCGGGAGCCGACCGAGACGACCGACGAGCCCTCGCCGAGCAGCGGCAGCGCGTGCTGGATGACGAGGTGGGCGCCGGTGAGGTTGGTGGCGACGATGCGCTGCCACTCGTCGAGGCTCAGCTCGCCGTACGGGACGTGGCTGATGGCGCCGGCGTTGTTGACCACGAGGTCGAGGCGGTCGCCGTGCAGCGTGCGGACCTGCTCGAGCAGCGAGGCGATCTCCTCGGGCTTCGACAGGTCGGCGCGCAGCACGTGGTGGTCGCCACCGGTCTCCTGCAGCTCCTTCTCGAGGCTGGTGACGTAGTCGCTGGGGTGGACGTAGCAGGTGACGACGTCGACGCCGGCCCGGGCGAGGGCGAGCACGATGCCGCGGCCCACGCCGCGCGTGCCACCGGTGACCAGGGCCTTCTTGCCCCGCAGTTCGAGGTCCATGGTGTGTCCTTACGTGAAAAGTGTGGGTCAGAGCAGGAAGCCGAGGGCCGTGCAGTTGACGGCGAGCGCGGCCATGGTGAGCCAGCTGCGCCGGCTGTTCCAGGCGCCCCATTCGGGCCGGGGGTCCTGGAAGTCGTCGGGCAGGTTGTCCGGGTCGAGCGTGCGCATCCAGCGGTTGACCGGAGCGTTCTTCCTGATGGCGATCACCGGGGTGGTCGCCGCGAGCAGTCCGGCCGCGGCGAACAGGGCCCGGGCGCCGGCGTTCGGTGCGTCGAAGGCGAGGACGGCGTCGAGGACGACGGTGCCGAGCAGGCAGATCGGCATGGCCGGGTCGTAGCGCCGGCCCATGAACGCGTGGGCGTGCACGTAGCGGTCGACGGGCAGGACGGCGAAGTACGGGAACCCGCCGAGCTGGGTCCCCAGCATCACTCCGGCGGCCAGACCGTTGAGCAGGAGCAGGAGGGGGGCGAGGACGGTGAGCACGGTCTCTCCTCAGCCGGCCAGGGTCCGGGCCGCGGCCTCGACCTTCTGCCGGATGAGGTCCATCTGCACCTTGGTGTTGCGGTTGAGGTGCTCGGTCATCTGCTCGTCGGTCACGGGCGCCTGCGGCTTCATGTGGAAGTCCTGCACCCAGCGCATCCGGACGCCGCCGCCGGGCTCCTCGGTGTACTCCCAGTTGATGTTCATGAACTCGAAGGGACCGGTCTCGACGCGCTCGGCGTGGACGGTGCGGGTGTCGGCGGAGCTGGTGCGCCGCGACACCCAGCTCCAGACCTGGCCGTCCTCGTCGGGGTGCATGGTGAGCCGGAAGAGGATCGTGTCGCCCTCGCGCTCGAGCACCTCGGCGGCGGCGTACTCGCTGAACAGGTCGGGCCAGTTGGGGACGTCGTTGGTCATCTCCCACACGACGTCCAGCGGGGCGTCGATGACGATGTCGTTGTCGGTGTGTCCGGCCATCGTCTTTCTCCTTCCTGAGGGTGGTGCCTGGTGGGGTGGGTCAGCGGCCGAGGACGAGCGCCGAGGTGAACCCGCCGTGGCCGCGGGCCAGGACCAGCGCGTGGTGCAGTTCCTGCTCGCGCGGGTCGCCGGTCACCAGGTCGATCTCCAGGCCGGGGGCCGGCGTCCTGGTCCCGGTGGTCGCCGGGATCACGCCGTCGCGCAGGCTCAGCAGCGCGGTGGCCACGTCCAGCGGGGCGCCGCCTCCGTAGAGCCGCCCGGTGAGCGTCTTGGGTGCGGTGACGGGCACGCCGCGCGGTCCGAACACCGCGGTGATCGCAGCCGCTTCGTCGCGGTCGTCGGCCGGGGTGCCGGCCGCGTCCGCGAACACGACGTCGATGTCGGCGGCGGTGAGTCCGGCGTCGCGCAGCGCGGCCTCGGCCGTGCGGCGCAGCGCGCGGGGCCGGCCGGTCTCCGGTGCCGGGTCGAACCCGGCGGCGTAGCCGAGCACCCGGCCGTAGCCGGAGCCGGCGCCGCGCTCGGCGGCGGCCTCGGCGCTCTCCAGGACGAGGATCGCCCCGCCCTCCCCCGGCAGGTAGCCGGACGCGTCGGCGTCGAAGGGCAGGTAGGCCCGCTCGGGGTCGGCGACCGTGGACAGCTTGCCGGTGGTCAGCTGGGCGCTGAGGCCGTACGGGCACAGGGAGGCGTCGGTGCCGCCGGTGACGACGAGCCGGGCGCCCTTGCGGGTGAGCCGGCGCGCCTGTCCGATGGCGTCGAGTCCGCCCGCCTGCTCGCAGGCCAGGACCCCGCACGGGCCGCGCATCTTGTGCCGGATGGACAACTGCCCGGTGGTGGCGGCGTAGAACCAGGCGATCGACTGGTACGCGCCGACCCAGCTGGGGTCGTTCTGGTAGAGCGCGGTCATCTCCTTCTGGCCGAACTCGGTGCCGCCCGAGGAGGCGGCGGTGACGACCGCGGTCTCGTACTCGGGGATCGCGGCGATGTCGGCCCCGCTGTCGTCCAGGGCGGCGTCGGCCGCGGCGAACGCCAGGTGGGTCCAGTGGTCGGTCTGCGAGATGAGCCGGCTGGGCACGTCGGCCTGGGCGTCGAACCCGGGGACCTGGCCGGCGTGGCGCACCGGGTAGCTCTCCGGGTCGAAGCGGGCGATGCGCGCGATGCCGGACTTCCCGGCGAGCACCGACGCCCAGTGGCTCTCGACGCCGATCCCGGTCGGGGCGACGACGCCGAGCCCGGTGACGACGGGCGCGGTCTCGGTGGTCGGGGTCATCGGTCGCTCCTTCCGGCCGCCGCGGCGGCCGTGCCCGGCCGGGTGAGCAGCATCGCGGTCTGGAAGCCGCCGAAGCCGCTGCCGACGCTGAGCACGGCGTCCATGCGGTGGTCCCGTGCGGTGACCGGGACGTAGTCCAGGTCGCACAGCGGGTCCTTGGTGCGCAGGTTGGCGGTGGGCGGGACCACCTGGTGTTCCAGGGCCAGCGCGCAGGCGGCCACCTCGATGGAGCCGATGGCGCCGAGCGAGTGCCCGACCATGGACTTGATGGAGCTGACCGGGATGTCGTAGGCGTGCGCCCCGAGGCTGCGCTTGAAGGCGGCGGTCTCGTGCCGGTCGTTCTGCTTGGTGCCCGAGCCGTGCGCGTTGACGTAGTCGATCGCGGTCGGGTCGAGGCGGGCCTGGCCGAGCGCGACGGTGATCGCCTCGGCCATCTCGCGGCCGTCCGGCTTGAGTCCGGTCATGTGGTACGCGTTGCTGCGGCCGGCGAAGCCGGACACCTCGGCGTAGATGTGCGCGCCGCGGGCGAGGGCGGCCTCGCGCTCCTCGATGACCATGACGGCGGAGCCCTCGGCGAGGACGAATCCGTCGCGTTCGCCGTCGAACGGGCGCGAGGCGTGCTCCGGGTCGTCGTTGTTCGGGGTGGTCGCCTTGATCGCGTCGAAGCAGGCGGAGGTGATCGGGGAGATCGGTGCGTCGGTGGCGCCGGCGACGGCGACGTCGACGGAGCCCTCCTCGATCAGCTGCACGGCGTGGCCGATGGAGTCGAGTCCGGAGGTGCAGCCGGTGGAGACCAGCGCGACGGGTCCCTCGGCGCCCACCTCCCAGCCGACCTCGGCGGCCAGCGTGGAGGGCACCATGTACCCGTACAGGTGCGGGACGCCGTACTCGTGGTCGACGAGCCACTTGCGGCCGCTGTCGGAGAGGGTGACGTACTCCTCCTCCAGGCCCATGGTGCAGCCGACGGCGCTGCCGATGACGACGCCGAGCCGCTCGGGCGCGAGCGCCGAGGGGTCGATGCCGCTGTCGGCGACGGCCTCGCGGGCGCTGACGACGGCGAACTGCGCGGCGCGGTCCATGCGCCGGATCTGGCGCGGCGTCAGCCCCGCGGCCGCCGGGTCGAAGTCGACCTCGGCGGCGACCTGCGAGCGGAACGGTGCGGCGTCGAACAGGCTGATCCGCCGGGTGGCGGTGCGGCCTTCGGACAGGGTCCGCCAGAAGGCCTCCCGGCCGACCCCGCCCGGTACGACCGCGCCGACGCCGGTGATGACGGCCCGTCGGGTCACGGCGTCCCACCCACGTCCGGGTTGGCCTGGTCGGGGCGCTGCGCCTGCTCGGTGTCCACGTGGCCGAGCTCGGGCCTGGGCGCGAGCGGGGACAGGTGGAACGCACCGCGGGCGGTGACCTCGCCGGTGTTGACCAGGCGGTGGCGGACCCCGATCGGGACGAGCAGCGAGTCGCCGGCGACGAGGGTCACCGTCTGGCCGTCCAGGGTCATCTCCAGGGTTCCGTCGGTGACGTGGAGGAACTCCTCGGAGTACGGGTGGTAGTGCTCGGTGATCCAGTCACCGGGCTCCAGGGTGAGCACGCCGCCGAACCCGGAGGTGCAGCCGACGGTCTTGGGGCTGAGGGTGACCCGCAGGTCACCTCCGCGCTTGGTGTTGGCCTCGACTTCCTCCGAGGCGACCTTCACCGTGCGGCTGATGGCCGTGGTCACTTGATCCGCCCTCCGTCCTTGGTCCAGATGTAGAAGGGCTCGGCCATCGCGTCCTTGGGCTCTTTCCAGTCCGGGTCGTAGGGCTCGACGCACTGGGCGAGCTTGGTGTTGATGTCGTCGTAGAGCGGGTGGCTGCGGGCCCGGTAGAGATTGCCGCCGATGTCGTCGTCGGCCTCGACCAGGTGGAAGTAGAGGCCGTGGAACTTGAACAGGGTGCGGCGGCTGACGCCGATCATGTGCGGAAGATCGGTCTCGTCCGACTCGCCGAAGATCTTCGCGATGTCCTCGGTCTTGTCGGGCCGGAGCTTGGCGACGATCAGGGTGCGATGCACGGGTACCTCCTGGTCTCGGTCGACCGCGAAGGTCCCACCGCGGACTACAGGTCTGCTCGAATCGCCCTTCAGCCGCGGATCCCGTGCGTTCGAGCCGTTCTCGTGCGCGGCGGTGTCGTCTTCTGCCGGGGACCGACGGGCCCCGAACGCGACCACGAGGTGAGGAACCGGTATGCCCTTCGCTGCGATCACGTACGACATCAAGCCCGGGTGCGAGGCGGAACTCGCCGAGATCTTCGGGAGTTTCAAGCGCGTCAGGTCGGCCCAGGTGCGGGACGAGGCCGGCGAGGCGGCCGGCACGATCCTGGCCACGGCCGTCTTCCTGCGCGACGACACGCTGGTGCGGGTCATCGAGTACACGGGCGACCTGGACGCGGTGGCCCGGCACATGGCGTCCCAGCCCGGCGTGCGCGAGGTGGAGGCGAAGCTGAAGCCGTATCTGACCCGTCCGCGGGACACCGACACCGTGGAGGGGTTCGTCGCCACGTTCCGGCGCAGCCTGCTGCGCACGGTGGCGCAGATCTCGGTGCGCGACGGCGCGCCCACGCCCGCCTGAACGCGCACATGCCCACAGGGCCGCGCGTCCTCGACGCGCGGCCCTGTGGGCGTGGGGTCACAGGGCGGTGACCGCCGCGGCCGTGGTCGCGAGGGCCAGCACAGACAGCGCTGTGCGCAGGTAGTGGAAGCGGCGCCACAGGGGCCGGGGATCCGCCCAGTCGGTGGGGATGTCGGCGGGGTCGGTGATGGACTTCACCCGCCGGTTGATGGGCACGTTGCACAGGTGGGAGACGCCCGACACGCCGAGCAGCAGCACCGCGGAGACCACGAACAGGCCGCGGGCGCCGCCGTCGCCGAGGACGGCGAGGACCACGTTGACCGCGGTGGTGCTCAGCACGATCACGGGCATGGTGGGGTCCCAGTTCCGCCCGAGCAGCTGGTGCGCGTACACGTACGTGCCGGTGTCCATCGCGAAGAGCGCCGGCAGGACGCTCAGGGCGACGGCGAACAGCACGCCCGCCGTCACGCCGCCGCCCAGCAGGGCGGCGACGGCGAAGAACGACTCGGTGCCGGTCATGACGTGGCGGCCCCCGCGGGGTGGGTGTCCACCGTGAGCTGGGCGATGGAGCGCATGGTGGCCTCGCGGAAGTACGCGGCGAAGCCCTCGGGCGACTGCGTGTCGGTCTCGCGCGGCTTCGCGAGGTAGGGGGCGAGCTTCTCCTCCAGGATGTGCACGCCCTTCTGCGCGGCCATGTGGCGGCCGACGGCGGCGAAGTCGCCCTCGTAGTGGATGACCCGGATCAGCACGTCGTCCTTGATGAACACGCCGGTGCCGAGCAGCCGCCCGGCGGCGCTGCCGTCGTCGCCGCTGAAGTCCGGGGTGTCGACCCGCTGGAAGCCGGCGAAGATCTCGGCGATCTCCTCCTCGTAGCCGGGCTTCATCCGGTAGGTGATGGCGGCGTAGGGCATCAGATTCCTCCGTCTACTTCGATGGTGGTGCCGGTGACATAGGCGGCCGTGTCCCCGGCCAGGTAGAGGACGGCGCCGGCGACGTCCTCGGGGCGGCCGAGCCGGCCGAGCGCGGTGAGCGCCGTGAGCCGGGCGGCCAGCGGCGGCGGCAGCGGGTCGCCGTCGGTCTCGGTGACTCCGGGGGCGACCAGGTTGACCCGGACGCCACGGTCGCCGAGCTCCTTGGCGAGCGCGCGCGTGAAGCCGACCAGGGCCGCCTTCGACGTGCTGTAGTGCACGCCGAGCGGGCGGCCCCGCAGGGCCACCGAGGCGCCGATGTTGACGATCGCGGCGCCCTGCCCGAGCTGGTCGAGCACCTCCTGGGTGACGAGGTAGGCGGAGGTGGTGTTGTGGTCGAGGACCCGCTGCCACTCGTCGTCGGTGAGCTTCTCGAACGGGACGTGTCCGTCGACGCCGAGGTTGTTGACGAGGACGTCCAGGCCGCCGAGCCGCTCGCGGACCGCCTCGGCGAGACGCTGTGCGCCGGGCCGGGTGGTCAGGTCGGCGGCGACGAGCACGAAGTCGGCGCCGATCGCCTCGAGTTCGGCGGTGAGGGAGGCCGACGCGGCGCCGTCGCCGCGGTGGGCGACGGCGAGGGTGGCACCGGCCCGGGCGAAGGCCAGCGCCGTCGCCCTGCCGATGCCCCGGCCTCCCCCGGTGACGAGGACCCGCCGGCCGGCGAAGTCGGTCATCGCACCGCCCCGGCCTGCGGGGCGGCGGCGACCATCTTGAGCAGCATGCGCGGCGTCTCCGCCTCGGCCACCGCGTCGTCGTCGAGCACGACGCCGTACTTGCGGTTGATCACACTGGTGACCTGCAGCAGTGCGAGGGAGTCGTAGCCGAACTCCAGGAAGGGCGTGTCCAGGGCGCCCTCGCCCTCGAACGCCATGCCCTCCTCCGGGGCGCCGACGCATTCCAGGAGCAGCTCGCCGAGTTCGGACAGGGTGATGTCGCTCACGGTGGTTCCTTTCGTTCCTTCGGCAGGGTGTGGATCAGACGGAAACGGTCGGTGGGTGCCCGTGCGGCGGCCGGTCAGTGCCGGCCCACGAGCGGACGGCGGCCGTCGGGTACGGCGGCGGCCAGGTCGAGCTGCGGCGACGAGTCGAGCAGCGCCCGGTGCAGGTACTCGATGCCGGGCGACGGGTCCAGGCCGAGGGTCTGGTTGAGCGCGCCGCGCAGGTGGCGGTAGGCCTCGAGGGCGTCGCTGCGCCGGCCCGCCCGGTACAGGGCGAGCATCAACTGCTCGTGCAGTCCCTCGTGCAGGGGGTGGCGGGCGGCGAGGCCGCAGAGCTCGCCGACGAGTTCGCGGTGCCGGCCGAGCCGGAGGTCCGCCTCGATGCGGCCGTGCAGCACGCTCATCCGGGACTCGTCGAGCCGGGTCGCCTCGACCTCGAGGAGCGCCCCGCACTGCACGTCGGCGAGTGCCTTGCCGTGCCACAGGGCGAGCGCCCGCCCGAAGTACGAGGAGGCCTCGGCCCAGTCGCCCTGTTCGAGGGCGCGGTGGCCGACGGAGGCGAGGGCGTCGTACTCCTGTGCGTCGATGAGGCCGCCCTGGGTGTCCAGGCGGTAGCCGCCCGGCTCCGTGATCAGCACGCTCTTGGCGCCGTTGGGCAGGCCTGCGGCCTCGTCGCCGAGCGCCGCGGCGATCACGTTGCGGATCTGGAGGATGTAGGTCTGCAGCGTGGTCTGCACGCTGCGCGGCGGCTGCTCGCCCCACACCTCCTCCACGAGGGCGGCGACCGAGACGGACTCGTCGGCCTGGAGGGCGAGCAGAGCGAAGACCTTGCGCGGCTTGACGGCGGTGAGATGCACCGGCACTCCGGCGAGGGTGGCCCGGAACGGGCCGAGGACGCTGATGTCCATCCGCAGAACTCCTTCGGGAACGATGTGGTCAGCGGGCGGGCACCGGCGCCGTGGTGTGCAGCGCCTGCCCGACGGCCCGGGGCACCTCGCGCCCGCGGACGAAGAAGTGCGCGCCGGGCACGGTCCGGAGCGTGAAGCCGGCGCCCGCGCAGTGCTGCCACGCCCGCACCTGTTCGGCCGGCGCCATCCGGTCCTCCCGCCCGGCGAACGCCCCGACGGGGCTCGCGAGCGGGCGGACCGGCAGGGCGCGCAGCCCGCGGGCCAGGCGCAGGTCGGCGCGGAGCGTGTCGAGGGTGGCCCGGAGCCGGTCGGGGCTGCGCAGCAGCACCGGCGGCAGGCTCTCCTCGTCGGTCATCGCCGACATCAACGCCTCGTCCGTGAGGTCGTCCAGGTCGGTGCGGTCGAGCAGCTCCGAGCGCAGCTGCGGGGCGCTGCACGCCCCGACGAGCAGCATGTGCGGCGGGCGCCGTCCGGCGTCGGCCCGGTGCAGGGCGAACCGGTAGGCGACCAGTGCGCCCATGCTGTGCCCGTAGAAGGCGTGCGGCTCGTCGAGCAGCGGACCGAGGTCGTCCTCGAGTGCGGCGAGCAGGTCGGCGGGGTCGGTGAGATGCGGCTCGCGGCGCCGTGTCTCGCGGCCCGGCAGCCGGACGGGCAGGACGTCCACGCCCGGCCCCACGCGCTGCCGCCAGCCGGCGAAGGCGAGGGCGCCCGCTCCGGCGTGGTGGAAGCACAGCAGCCGGACGCCGGCCGGTCCGGCCTGCGGCCGCACTGCGAGATAACGCTGCACCTCGGCCTCCTCGGGTCGTGCACCGCCGGTCGGGTGCGGGATCCGAGGGTCACCGCACCGCCTGGAAGGGCGCTCAACGCGCGCTCAAACGCGGATCGGCGAGGACCGGGAGCAGCGGCCGGTCCGAGGGCCGGCCGCCGAAGCCCGGGTCGTACACGGCCGCGCTGACCATGTAGGCCTCGTCCACGAGCCAGCTGTGGAAGGACCACTCCCAGCCCGCGCCCGGGGTGCCGTCCGGCCGCAGCATCTGGACCTGCCGGTCCTCGGGGGTGAAGCCGAACTCGGTGAAGCGGAACCTGAGGCCCTGTCCGATGGCCTTGCTGTAGGCCTCCTTGAGGGTCCACAGGCGCACCAGTTCGCCGTTGCGGCGTTCCTCGGGGACGCTGTGCACCGCCTCGAGTTCGTACGGAGTGCACACCTGGCGCTCGGTGCCGAGGCCCAGCATCCGGCGGTCGGCGTTCTCGGCGTCGACGCCGATGCGGCCGGTCCGGGTCAGGCCGACGACGAGGAGGTCCTCGGTGTGGCTGAGGCTCACGTCGAGCTGGTCGACGCCGCGCAGGTGGGGGCGGCCGCCCGGCTTGTAGGCGAGTTCGAGTTCGTCGGAGGTGGTGCCGAGGACGGCGGCGGCTGCGGACTTGAGGAGCAGCCGGGAGGCGACGAACCGGGACCGGTTGGGCGCGTGGTTCATCTCGAGGAGCCGCTGGTGGTCGCGGCCCAGGGCGGCGGCGAGGCCGGGCCCGTCGAGGTCGTCGGGCACCCAGTCGGAGACGGCCGCGTAGACGACGGACAGTCCGGCCGACTCGACCTCGCGGCGGACCGGCAGCCAGGAGTCCGCGGGGCCGCGGTTGCGCAGGGGCCGCATCACGCCACCGGCAGTCCGGTCACGCGCTCCAGCCGGCCGGCCAGCGCGCCGAGGGTGTGGTCCCCGACGAGCAGGTCGGGCAGCGACACGTCGCGCACCTTGGGCAGGCGGGTCTCCAGGCGGCCCTTCAGCTGGAGCAGCATCACGGAGTCGAGTCCGAGGTCGTGCTGGAGGTGCTGGTGCGGTCCGAGCCGGCCGGGGGGCTGGTCGAGGACCCGGGCGGTCTCCTCGAGGAGCACGGTGAGCACCTCGGTGTCGGGGGCGGGCTCTTGCGGGCTGGTGGGCATGGACCTTCCTCGTTCCTGATCTCGTCGGCTTCTCGTCGGCTTCTCGTCTGCTTCTCGTCGGCTTCTCGTCTGCTACTCGTGGGGTGCTCAGGGGGTTCGGCGCGTGCTCAGCGGCCGAGCTGGGTCGCGTACAGGTCGAAGCTGCGGGCGTCGTCGAACCGGTCGAGGACCTCGCTCAGGAGGTGGTCCGTGCCCTCCTCCGGGGGGTGCACGGCCGTGCGGTCCAGGCGTCCGACGACGCGGGCCAGCGCCATGGCCGCCCAGGCGGGGTCGGCGAGCAGCCCCGCGTCCGGGTCGCCGGCCGCGTGGTGCCACACTCCGAGGCAGGCGGCCCCCGCGACGATCAGGGCGTAACGGTCGGCGAGGGCGTAGACGCGCGGGCTGAGCGCGGTGCCGGGCGGGCGGGCCGCGAGCCGCTCGCCGTCCTCGTGCAGCAGGCGCAGTTCGCGGGCGAGCGCGTCGGCGGCCTCGCCGAGCGCGCCGCCGAACTCCCCGCGCGCGGACCGGGCGCTGGCCACGGTGGTCGTCAGCGAGTCGAGGAGAGTGTCCCGCCGCGCGGGCCGGGTCAGTTCGTCGGGCCGTACGGGCGGCAGGTCGTCGTGGTGCGGGCGGAACAGGGCGGCGGTGCCGTCCGGGCCGTCCGGGCCGTCCGGTGCGCCGGTCAGGGTGGGCAGCCGCAGCAGGTGTTCGACGACGGCGGACCGGCTGGCCACGGTGCCGGCGCTGCCGAGTCCGATCATCGGCAGGTCCCTGGCGGTCTTCTGGAACATGCCGTAACTCCCCGCCGTGGCATAGGACTCGGACCCGAGCACCACCGACAGGTCGTAGACCATCTCCGTGAGGAACGTGGGCAGCAGGTACTTCACGACCGCGCTCAGGATGCCGCTCTCGCGGGGCAGCAGATGCACGCCGCGCGTCGCGACGAGGGCGAGGCAGTCGCAGATCAGCAGGTCGGTGAAGGCGTCCACGAGGGCGGAGCGGGTGCGGGCGCTGCGCAGCGAGGCGCGGCTGCGGGCGCGGTGGGCGCGGGCGAACGCGACGGTGGTGCGCAGCGCCGTGTCGGCGCAGCCGAGGGCCATCGACGGGCCGGTGCTGCGGGTGACGGGGAAGGCCCGGTCGGCGAGGAGGGTGCCGCCGCCCTCGGGGCCGAGGAGCCGGCCGCTGTCGACGTGCCGCCCGCTGAACTCCAGGCCGTGGACGGCGCAGCCGCGGATGCCGCTGGTGCGGCGCCGGGGCGACAGGGCGAGGCCGTCGCCGTGCTGTGCGGGGCCGGGCAGCAGGAACGCGGTCTGGGCGTCGGGCCCGGCCTCGGGGGTGTGTGCGAACACGACGAGGGAGTCGACGCGGGCCGCGTTGTTGAGCGCCTCCTTGCGCCCGTCGAGGCGGTGGCCGCCGGGGACCCGGCTGGCGGTGAGGCGGTTGTGCAGGAAGTCGTTGCCGGGGGTGGGTTCGGGGTAGGCCCCGGCCATCCGGCCACCGTTCAGCAGGAGTTCGGCGGTCTGCGCCTGCTGGTCGGGCGTGCCGTCGGCCCAGACGAGGACCGCGGCCAGGTAGGAGGTCATGCCGTAGCCGAGGCCGAGGGCCGCGTCCCGTCGGAACACGGCCCTCAGCACCCGGGCGAGGACGTCCAGCCGGTCGAGACGGCCGCCGAGGGCGCTGGGGACGAACTCGGCGTTGAGCCCGAAGCCGTCGAGCAGCCGTTCCGCCGCGGGCAGCAGGAGCTGTCTGCGGTCGGCGGCGAGGAAGTGGTCGGCGCCCAGCGGGTTCCCGGGGTCGTCGAGGTCGCCGAGGTCGTGCTCGAGCCGTGCCATGCGTTCCTGCGCGGCGCGTTCACCGGCCTCCGCCCTGTTCACCGTCGTGGTCATGGCCTTCTCCGTCCTCGGTCGGGTCCCGCTGCGGCTCTGCCTAACCGGTGCGGCTCAAGAGGCCCTCAAGCCGTCCGGGGCATGATCCAGAACGTCCGCGCCGACCGGCCAGCGCGGAACGGGTGTGCCGTCGTCGGCGAAGTCGACGCCGCCCAGCCACATCGACCCGTAGGCCACGAGTGCGTACCAGACCGGCCTGACCAGGCGGTCGACCGCGAGACCGGCGAGCGTGCGCCCGGTGCCGCCGGTCGGTATGCCGACCTCATCGGTGGTGGTCATGTGGATCCCTTCTTCGGTTGCCCCCGGCGTTCCGCCGGGAGGGGGAGTGTCCGCGCCGGTGCTCGGCGGCGTCTCGAGAAACCCTCGGAGGCGGCGGGCGGCGGGCCGTTCCGGCGGCGCTCGAGCAGGCCTCGAGCGGGACGTGGTCGACTGACCCGACGCGCACGTGTGTACGCGCTCAGGGGGAGAGCAGCAGGAGGTGTGCCGATGCCGCAGCGTGATCCCGTCAGCCGCGTCACGGCCCTGCAGCACTTCAGGACGACCGCGCCGGATCCCGCGTTCGAGGACCGGCTGCGCGGGTACGTCCGCGGGCGCGAGGGGCTCAGGGGGCTCGCGGGCGGATCGACACTGCGCCTGCTCGCACCGGACGCCGGCTATCTCCGGCTCGACCGGTGGGAGGGGATGAACGAGCTGGTGCGCTCCACCCACGCCGAGGGCTATCTGCCGCGCCTGGCCGACGCCGCCGGCCCGGCCGCCGTCGACCTGCACCTCATGGTGAGCGTGGGCCGGATGCCGGCCACGGTGCCGCTCGGCGAGGCCGGCCGGGTGACGGTGGTCCGGGCCTCGGTGGCCGAGCGGCCGGTCCGCTTCGAGCTGGACTTCGGGGCGCTCGTCGGCCACTGCGTCACCGCCGGGGACTACGGCGGGAGCGAGCTGCTGCGCTCGGTCACCGACCCGCGCGCGTACACGGGCCTGCTGTGGTGGCGGCCCGGCGGCGCCGGGGAGCCGGAGCCCGGCACGGTGTCGACGCCGGGTTTCGTGAAGCGGGCGGCCGAGCTGTCCGTCTCGGCGGAGGTGGCCGAGTTCCACGCCGTCCCGGTGGGCGGCGCCTGAGCCGGTGGCCACCGGGCCGCGAGCGGCTCTCGAGGGGGCGCGGCCACCCTTGGTCCATGGATTCCCCTGTCTCTCTGGTCATCGTGCGCGGCCGGCCCACCGCCGAGGAGGTCGCGGCCGTCACCGCGGTCCTGCTCGCCCGTCTCCAGGTCAGCGCCGATCAGGCGGCCCTCGGGGACGCGGGGGGCGGGGGCGCCGCACGGGCCGGATGGGGCGCCGGGCCGTCGCGCCGCCGCTCCCCGGTCGGCTGGTCCCACGGCTGAGTGCGGCCGGATCCGAACGGCGGCCGTCGAGCTTCCCTCTAGCAGACCGGTCCTACGTTCAATTTCAGGCTGGTTCTGAGCGCTCGGTGACATGCCGGACGCCCGCACGACGTCTGCACAGGGGGACCACATGTCCGAACACCGCACCTTTGTCGAACTGATAAGCGATCACATCAGGCGGTCGCCCGACCGTCAGGCTCTGCATCTGCTGCCGGAGAGCGACGAGGCCGGCCGCGCCCGACAGGTCTCGTACCGCGCCCTGGACACCGCGGCGCGCGAGCTCGCCGGCTGGCTCCAGGCCCGCGGCGCCACGGGCGAGCGGGTCCTGCTCATGCACGCGTCCCGGCACCAGTTCGCGGTGTCGCTGCTCGCCTGTCTGTACGCGGGCGCCATCGCCGTCCCGGTGCCCGCCACCGGGCGCGGCCGGCACCACCTGCTGCGCGTGGCGGGCCTGGTCAAGGACGCGGCGCCCTGTGCGACGTTCACCGACGCCGCGCTCGCCCCCGACGTGTCGCGGCTCCTCGCGTCCTGCGGCTACGGCTCGGTGCCCTGCCTCGCCGCCGACGCGGTACCGGTGCGCAGCCCGTGGGAGATGCCGGAGCTGACGCCCGACACGGTCGCCTACCTCCAGTACACGTCGGGCTCCACCGGGGCCCCGCGCGGTGTGGTGGTCACCCACGGCAATCTGCTGGCGAACCTGGAGGCGATCGCCGCGCTGACCGGCGCCGCCCCGGGCGAGCGGGTCGGCGGCTGGCTGCCGCTCCACCACGACATGGGCCTGGTCGGCCAGTTGCTGCTGCCGCTGTACCTGGGCGGCACCTCCGTGCTCCTGTCCCCCGGGGCGTTCCTCAAGCGCCCGGCCCGCTGGCTGGAGGCGATCGGGCGGTACGACATCACGGTCAGCGGCGCCCCGGACTTCGCCTACGACCTGTGCCTGCGCCGGGTGACGGACGAGCAGGCGGCGCAGCTCGACCTGTCCCGCTGGCGCACCGCGGTCTCCGGCGGCGAACCCGTCTCCGCGGCGACGTCCAGAGCCTTCGCCGAGCGGTTCGCCGCGGCCGGATTACGACCGGGAGCCCTGATGCCCTGCTACGGGCTGGCCGAGGCGACCCTGCTGGTCTCCGGGGAGCGCCGCGAGGCGGGCCCGGTGGCGCGCGCCGTCGACGGCGCGGCCCTGGAGCGGCACGTGCTGCGCGACACCGCCCCCGGGCGGCCGGAGCGCGAACTCGTGGCGTGCGGGCGGCCGGCCGGCGCCGAGGTGGCGATCGTCGACCCGCAGTCGCTGCGCGTGCTGCCGGACGGCCACGTCGGCGAGATCTGGGTCCGCGGCCCGGGTGTGGCACGCGGCTACTGGCGCGACGCCCCCGCCGCGGGCGAGGTGTTCGGGGCCTCGACGGCGGAGGGCGAGGGCGGCTATCTGCGCACCGGAGACCTCGGCACCCTCCTCGACGGCCGTCTGATGGTGACCGGCCGCCACAAGGACATGATCGTGGTCGCGGGACGCAACCTGTACCCGAACGACCTGGAGCACGCGGTGCAGCGGATCAACTCGCTGTTCGGCACCGGCACCGCGTTCTCCGTGCCGGGCGAGCGCGAGCGGGTCGTCCTCGTCCAGGAACTGCGCACCCACAAGCCGTACGGCCTCGACCTGACCGGGCTCACCGCCGACGTGGAGCGGTGCCTGGCCGAGGAGTTCGAGGTCGCGGTGGACGGCGTGCTGCTGGTGCGGCCCGGCACGATACGGCGCACCACGAGCGGCAAGGTCGAACGGGCAGCCACCCGGCGGCTGTTCCTCAACGGCGAGATCAAGCCCCTGCACCAGCGGATCGACGAGGAGCTCCTGCCCGCGGCCGCCCGGCCGTCCGGTGTGGCACACAGTCGTTGAACGGGTCGGAGAGGAGCAGACGGTGAGCGGATCCGGACGGGAACTGCCCGACGAGCAGGGCTGGGTGGAGTGGCTCCTGGAACGGGTGGCCGAACAGGTCCGCCGCGACGTGCGCGAGGACATGCCCCTGGTCGAGTGCGGCCTCGACTCGGTGGCCCTGCTGAGCCTGTACGGCACGGTCGAGGACACCTTCGGTCCGCTCCCGCAGGAGCCGATCGACGTGTGGCCGTACCTCACGGTGCGCGCGCTCGCGCGGCGCCTCGCGGGCCGGGACCGGGCACCGGAGTCCGACGGCCGGCCGCGCACCGCGCTGGTCTTCACGGGGCAGGGCTGCCAGCACCCGCGGATGACGGAGGGACTGCACCAGCACTGCACGTCCTACCGGCACCACCTGGCCGCCGCCGACGAGGCGCTCGCGCCTCATGTGGGGCGCTCCGTCGTGGAGTTGATGCTGGGCGACTCCCCCGCGGTGCACGAGACGGAGCTCACCCAGCCCGTGCTGTTCGCCACCGGGTACGCACTGGCGGCCACGCTCCTGGAGGAGGGGGTGCGACCGGTGGCCCTGCTCGGGCACGGTGTCGGGGAGTTCGCGGCCGCGACCGTCTGCGGGGCGCTGTCGCTGCCGGACGCGGCGCGGCTGGTGGCCGCGCGCGGCGCGCTCATGCAGCAACTGCCGTCCGGCGGCGGCATGATGGCGACCTGCGCCGACCCGTTCGAGGCCGCCGAGGCGGCCGCCGCCGAGCCGGGCGTGTCCATCGGCGCCCTCAACGCGGCGCGCGCCACGGTCCTCTCCGGCGATCTGCCGGGGCTGCGCCGGGCCTCCGGGCGGCTCGGGGAGCGCGGCATCTCCAGCGCCTTCCTGAAGGTGACGCACGCCTTCCACTCCCCGCTGATGGAGCCGGTCGCCCCGCTCCTGGAGGAGGCTGCGCGCCGGCTGCCCGCGCGGACTCCGACGGTGCCCTTCTACTCCACGGTGTACGGCCGCCGCTACGACGCCCCGCTGGACGCCGGGTACTGGGGCCGCCAGGTCACCTCGCCCGTGCGGTTCGCCGACGCGACCCGGGCGCTGCTCACCGAGCAGCGGCCCACGCACGTGGTCGAGGTGGGCCCGAAGGCGGTACTGCTGCCGTTCGTCCGCCGCATGGGCGGCCGCTCGGGCCCACGCTGTCTGGCGATGTGCCGCGGCCCGCGCACCAACGCCGTCGACCTCGCGGGCACGCTCTCCGCGCTCGACGCGGGCCCGCTGGCGGAGGACACGGGCCGCGCCCGCTGGTGAGCCCGGCCGGACGACGTTCCTTCCGGACGGCGGCCTACGGCACCCAGCCCGCCTCCTCGGCGATCCGGATGGCGTCGACCCGGTTCCTGGCGTGCAGCTTGTCCACGATGGCCGTCAGGTAGTTGCGTACCGTGCCGGGCGTCAGGAACAGCTGCTGGGCGATCTCCTCCGCGTCCGCGCCCTGCGCGGCGAGCCGCAGCACCTGCGTCTCGCGCGGGGAGAGCGGGTTGTCCGGTGCCTCCCAGGCACTGAGGGCCAGTTCGGCGTCGATGACCCGGCCGCCGCCGGCCACCGAGCGGACCGCCTGGGCCAGCCGGTCCGGGGGCGAGTCCTTCAGCAGGAAGCCGGACACCTGCGCGGCCATGGCCCGGCGCAGCGTGCCGGGCCGCCCCAGGCTGGTGAGGATCAGCGTGCGGCACTCGGGCAGCTTGGCGCGCAGCTCCGCGGCGGCGGTGAGCCCGTCGGTGCCCGGCAGGTCGATGTCGATGACGGCGACCGCCGGGCGCACCTCCAGCGCCGTCTTCACGATCAGATCGCCACGGTCCACCGAGGCGACGACTTCCATGTCCGGTTCCATCTCCAGCAGCGCCACCAGTGCACCACGGATCATGTGCACGTCCTCGGCGAGCAGCACCCGCACCGACAGCATCCGTTCCCCCTGTTCCCCCGTGAATAGATCAGGCCGCGGCCGCGCCGGTGGCGCGTACGGCCGACCCGTCCGCCGTGACGGGTCTGACCGGCGCCTCCGCCACCAGCCGGAACCAGCCGTCCTCGTCCGTCGACACGCTCAGGCAGCCGTCGATGCCGCCGAGCCGGGTGCGCAGGTTCCCGAGGCCGCTGCCGCTGGCGTCCGCCGCCATCGGGCCCCGCCGGGCCGTCACACCGTCGTTGAGCAGTGTCAGGCGCACCCGTTCCCCTTCCGTCACCGCTCTGATGGTGCACGACTGCACCTTGCTGTGCCTGAGGATATTCGTGACTCCCTCGCGCAGGGCAGTGGCGAGCACGGTGTCCACCACCGGGTGCAGCCGCCCGCAGGCGATGTCCATGTCGACCCGGACGTCCGCGGCCGCCATGACGTCGGCGACCGAGGCGGCCTCGGACTCCAGCGACATCTCCCGGTAGCCGCTGGCGACCAGGCGCACGTCCGCGAGGGCCTGCCGGGAGACGCCGAGCACCCCGGCCACCTCCTCGCAGGCACGGTCGGGGTTGGCGGGGATGAGCCGGTGGATGAGTTCGCTCTTGAGCGTGATCGTCGACAGGCTGTAGCCGAGGAGGTCGTGCAGGTCGCGGGCGAAGCGCAGCCGCTCCTGCGTGACGGCCATCCGGGCCATCTCGGCGCGGGCGGCGTGGACTTCGCGGACGAGGTCGGTGAGCCGGGTGAGGCCGAAGATGACCAGCCCGGTCAGCGCCGTGGAGACGGTGAAGTAGCCGGTCTCCAGGGCCGAGACGTGGTCGGCGGCGGACCAGCCGAGCAGGGACAGCACCACGATGCCGTACCCGGGCCAGGCCAGCCGGGCCGGAAGTAAGAGCAGAATCGATCCGCCGAGGGGTCCTGCCATGCTGCCCCACGCGACGCCGAACCAGAACATGGGCACGTACGTGAGCAGCGTCAGGGCCACGAGCGCGAAGCCGCGCCGGCGCGGCGACCAGTCCCGGGCGCCGGGCGCCGCGACCGTGAACTGCACCCCGTAGAGCACGAGTACGGCGGCGACGCACAGCCCGAGGAGCAGCCCGCCGGACACGCCGTTGCGCACGTTGAGCAGGGTGATGATGCCGAAACCCGAGATGACCGTGGTGCTGATGCCCTGGGCCAGCCGCGGCGCGGGTACGTCCGGCCGGCCCCCTGTACGTCTCGCCGCGCCCGAAGGACTCCGCATCACATATCCCCCTGTCCGCCTGCCGGTTCCCGGGACGGCGATGCGGCGCACCCGGGTCGCGGATGCGCCGTCATGACCGCCCCGAACCCGAAGCCCCCCAAGGGGATTCGGGAGCTCTGGGTTCGAACTATAGGCCGTGGCGGAGCTGTGCAGGAAACATGTGATAACTGCAGACGAGCACCGGCGGTCGGGACGGTGCCGCGGTGGGCGCCGGGCCCCTCGTCAGACGGGAAGCGGAACCGGGTTGAGCTCGCCGAACCGCAGCGGACGGGAGACGAGTCCCAGCCGGTGCGGGACGTCGTAGAGCCGTCCCGGCGCGAAGCGCGCGTAGAACGGGCGCAGCCCCGGTACCACCACCTTCACCACCGGAATGCCCACGTCCGGCCGGGTCTGGTCGAGCACGAGGACCTCGAGCCCGTGCCGTTCGGCGAGAGCGCACACGTGCTCGACGTCGTCCAGGAGGTCCTCGGTGCGCGGCCGCTGCGCCCAGGCACCGGGACCGCGCGCCGACTGCCCCGGATCCGCGAGGAGTTGCGGCTGGGCGAGGACCGAACCGCCGGGCATCGGCTGAGGCGCGGGCACCAGTTGGGCCGCCTCCGTCACCGCACGGCGCAGTGCGAGCCGCGGGTCGAAGTGCGCACCGAAGCCGCACACGAGGTCCGGCTCCGCGTCACCGGCCGGCCGGGAGACCGCCACCATGACGGGCACGCCCAGGTCACCGGTGAGGTCGATGGCCTCGACGGTGCGCCCGGCCCGCGCGAAGGAGTCGCGCAGCCGCGCCAGCCACGGTGCGTCGAACGCGTCGAGGTCCACCGCGGGCAGCCGCAGCCGGTTGTACCACCACAGAGCCACCGCGTCCCGCTCGACGACCTCCAGGAAGCCCTGCACCACGGCGTCCTCCAGGCTGCTGCCCGCCGCGTTGCCGTTGGAGTCGGCCCACAGTCCGTCGGCCGCCCCGCCCGGGGTGTTGTCGAAGTACAGCGTCGAGGTGGGCAGCAGCCGGTGGACGCCCGCCGTGAGCGACCACACCGGCGTCCAGTCGGTGACGGCCCCGGTGTCGAACGGCCGGGCCACCTGGTGGAAGGGCCCGTGCACGGTGTTCCACCGGTCCCGCTCCGCGTACTGCCGCGCGTGGAACAGCTGGTACGCGTTCGGATGGACGGCCCGCGGCCCCAGCCCGGCGTGGGTGTCGCGCACGGTCAGCTCGTCGCCCTGCCGGGAGGCGCTGTACCGCTCCACCGCCTCGCACAGCGCACTCGCCCGCGCCTCCACCGCGCTGGCCCCCTTGCCCCCGCTGCGGGAGCGCAGGACCCGGCGCATGTCCGACGCCGAGCTGCCGCGCAGCGCCAGGTTGTGCCCGGAGTCGTAGGCGTACATCCCCTCGGGCATGCCCGGCAGCGGGCGGATGCCCGTCACGACACCGGTGACCTGGCCGACCAAGTGCCGGTGGCGCTCGAGCATCTGCTCGGCGGACAGCGCCCGGTCGTTGCTCCCGGCGCCGGCCGCCTTGGGCCGGGACACCAGCGTGACCGGGCGCCCGGTCTGCTCGGCGACCAGCCCCGGGTCACCGCAGTCGGGACACTGCGGGCGCCGGGTGACCTCGTGCCGGGTGGTGCCCAGCGTGAGGCTGTCCAGGACGGACACCGACCGTTGCTCCGGCAGCCGCAGCCCGGCCAGCCACTTCGACGCCTCCAGCGCCGCGGCGTTCAGGCCGAGCGCGCGGACGACGCCCAGGGACGGGGCGGGACGGGGCGCGGGTCCGTCGAGGCCGAGCGCCCGTTCCACCTCGCTCTCCGCGCGCCGGTGGGCGCGCAGCCGGTGCGCCAGACAGCTCCAGCAGGGGCCGTCGCCGTCCGGTGTGAAGACCGGGCCGGTCCAGGGCTGCGCGCCGTACGGCTTGGCGAGCAGCCAGGGCCGGCCGAGGCCGCGCAGCCGCGCGGCCTCCTGTCGCAGTCCCGGGTGCAGATAGTCCTCGCAGAGCACCAGGGCGAGCCCGGCGTCCGCGCGCTCCGGCGCGGACACGACGGTGAACCCGGCGGCCCGGCACACCGCGTACGCCTCGTCCGGGTCGAGGTCACCGACGACGACGAGCTCGACCGGGGTGCTGCGGACCAGGCGCTCGGCCGTCGTGCCCTCGAGACCCGCGCGGTCCCAGTAGGCCTCCGCGGACCGTCCCTCGTCGCCGGCGTCCTCCGCTCGCCGGCCCTCGGGGCGGTATCCGACCAGGTTGGCCTCGGCCAGCCGCCGTACCAGGTGTCCGGCCTCGGTCACCGGCATCGCCGATGCGGCCTCCTGGAGCAGCTGGGAGAGCGTGCGACTGCCGTCGAGCAGCGGGACCAGGGTCTCCACCCCGGCGCCTCTGACCGTCGTCACGTCCGTGTCCGACCACATGAACACGGCCTCTCCGGGGACCGCGTGGGCCCGTACGTGGCGCTTGAACGCCACGTACGGCCCACCGGACCCGGACCGGTCGGTCGCGCTCACGCACGGGCCCCGGGAACCGGCAGCTCCGGGGACCAGCAGGTGCACCAGGTCGCCCGGGCGTCCGCCCCGGCGTTGCTGAGGCTCTCCAGGACGCGGTCGCCGCCGGCCGGCACCAGGGCGGCCTCGTCGGACGGCAGACCGAACTCCCGCAGGACCGCGGTGCGGTCCGTGTCCAGCCGCCCGGCGAGCTCCGGCTCGAGACCCGTGCGGGCGGCGAGCTCGGCGAAACGCATGATCTCTTCGGTGACGTTCATGACTGCTCCTTGTGTGAGCCGTCCGGATCCGACGCCCGGACGTGCGAGTTCGGGACGAACGAAGTACGAAGAACGACGTGCGAGGTGCGAGGTGCGCTGTGCGCTGTGCGCTGTGCAGGTGCGCTGTGCAGGTGCGCTGTGCCATGGCGCCGTACGCGACACGAGATACGAGACGCGCTGTACATGAGGCGCTGCGGGGTGAGGCCGGCTCGAGCGGTGTTCCGTCGGCCTGTGCTTCGAGAGTCTGGATCGAAGGCCCTGTTCGAGGACAGTGCCACCGTCACAGGAGCGCCATGAGATTTTCATGATTGAGCGCATGCGTCACTCACTGGGCCGGCGGCCCCCGCGGTGCGACTCTCGGTGAACCGGATTCAGCGCACACCGCCGGGAGTCACCACACCGGGTGACGCGTTTCCTAGGGGGAGAGACATATGGAGATCAACGTCCTGGGAGCTCTCACCGCGCACGAGCGCGGGCTCCCGGTGGTACCCACCGCCGCGAAGCCGCGCCAACTGCTCGCCCTGCTCGCGCTGCACGCCGATCGCGTCATCGCGGTGCCCACGCTGATGGAGGAGATCTGGGGCGAGAACGTGCCCCGCAGCGCCTCCACCACCCTGCAGACCTACATCCTCCAGCTGCGCCGGCGGATCTCCGTCGCGCTGGCCGACGACCCGGCGCTCGACGCCAAGGACGTCCTGGTCACACGGCTCGGCGGTTACCTGCTGCGGGTCGAGCCGGGGCAGGTCGACGCCCACGAGTTCGAACGGCTCGCGGACAGCGGCCGCAGCGCCTTCGAGGTCGGCGACCACCGCGCCGCCTCCGACCTGCTGCGCCGCGCCCTGGCACTGTGGCAGGGTCCGGCCCTCGTCGACGTACCGCTCGGCGCCGTGCTCGAGCTGGAGGTCCTGCGGCTCAACGAGGAGCGCACCACGGTCCTCGAGCGCCGGATCGAGTCGGACCTGCGGCTCGGCCGGCACGCCGAGGTGGTGCCCGAGCTGCGGGTCCTCGCCGCCCGGCACCCCCTGCACGAGGGGTTCTGCGCCCAGCTGATGCGGGCCCTGCACCGCACCGGCGGCAGCTGGCGCGCCCTGGAGGCGTACCAGAAGCTGCGCAGTTCGCTGGTCCGCGAGCTCGGTCTCGAACCGTCCGCGGTGCTCCAGGAGTTGCAGCAGGCGGTCCTCGCCGGCGACCCGGACCACGCGCTGCACCCCGCGTCCGCGGACTGACGGCCGGACGCGCGCGAGCACCGCGCGAGCGCCGCGCGAGCACCGCTCAAGGGGGTGCGCCGCGGCCGTTCGAGGCGGCGTGCCGGGGGTCTCGAGCCGGGGTCCCTACGGTGCCGCAATGACGACCTTCGACGAACTGCTCGCTGTCGCGCCGCCGCCCGATCTGCGCCGCTCCACCGACGAGTTGAAACGGCTCAAGAAGGAACTCGGCCGCGGCCCCGATCCCGAGGCCACCCGGCGCCAGCACGCCAAGGGCAAGCTCACCGCACCCGAACGGCTCGAACTCCTCTTCGACGACGGGACGTTCACCGAGATAGAGCCGCTGCGCCGGCACCGGGCGACCGGTTTCGGACTCCAGGACCGCAAGCCGCACGGCGACGGCGTCGTCATCGGCTGGGGTCTCGTGCACGGCCGCACCGTCTTCGCCTACGCGCACGACTTCCGGGTCTTCGGAGGGGCCCTGGGCGAGGCGCACGCCGAGAAGATCCACAAGGTCATGGACCTCGCCGAGGCGGCGGGCGCCCCCGTGGTCGGCCTCAGCGACGGCGCGGGCGCCCGCATCCAGGAGGGCGTCACCGCGCTCGCCGGATACGGCGGCATCTTCCGCCGCAACACCCGTTCCTCCGGGGTGATCCCGCAGATCAGCGTGGTGCTCGGCCCGTGCGCCGGGGGCGCGGCCTACTCGCCCGCGCTCACCGACTTCGTGTTCATGGTGCGCGGCACGTCCCAGATGTTCATCACCGGTCCCGACGTGGTCCAGGCGGTGACCGGCGAACAGATCACGCAGGACGGTCTGGGCGGGGCGGACGTGCACGCCTCCCTGTCGGGGGTCTCCGGGTTCGTGCACGACGACGAGGCCGACTGCCTCGCCGACGTCCGCTACCTGCTGTCCCTGCTCCCGCAGAACAACCGCGAGATGCCGCCGGTGGCCCCGAGCGACGACCCCGCGGAGCGCCGTACGGACGCGCTGGCGGCGCTCGTGCCGGCCGACCCCCAGCAGGCGTACGACATGCGCGCGGTGATCGAGGAGATCGTCGACGACGGCGAGCACTTCGAGGTGCACGCGGGCTGGGCGCAGAACGTGGTGTGCACCTTCGCGCGGCTCGACGGCCATGTCGTGGGCATCGTCGCGAACCAGCCCGCCGCCCTCGCCGGGGTCCTGGACATCCACGGCTCCGAGAAGGCCGCGCGGTTCGTGCAGACCTGCGACGCCTTCAACATCCCGCTCGTCACCCTGGTCGACGTACCGGGCTTCCTGCCGGGCGTCGACCAGGAACACAGCGGCATCATCCGGCACGGCGCGAAGCTCCTGTACGCGTACTGCAACGCGACCGTGCCGCGGATCTCCCTGGTGGTCCGCAAGGCCTACGGCGGCGCGTACATCGTGATGGACTCCCGCTCGATCGGCGCGGACCTGTCCTTCGCCTGGCCGACGAACGAGATCGCGGTGATGGGCGCCGAGGGCGCGGCCAACGTGGTGTTCCGCCGGCAGATCGCCGCCTCCGACGACCCCGACGCCACCCGGGCGCGGCTGATCAAGGAGTACAAGGCCGAGCTGATGCACCCGTACTACGCCGCCGAGCGCGGTCTGGTCGACGACGTGATCGACCCGGGCGAGACCCGGGCCGTGCTGATCCGCTCGCTCGCCATGCTGCGGGCCAAGAAGGCGGACCTCCCGGAGCGCAAGCACGGCAACCCTCCCATGTGAGCCACCGGGCGGGTCCCGCGGACGGGACCGGGCGGCGGCACGCCCCCGGCCCCTTCCACGCACACTCCCCGCCACAACACCTGATGTCACAACGCCTGGCGCCGCATCACTTGATGTCACAACTCCTGGACGTAGCGCTTGGCGAGGCGCAGGGACACCCCCGGGTGCCGGTCCCGGACGGCCTTGATCGCGGCGACCTCCCCGCGGTCGCGGCGGACGGAGCGCACCCGCCCCTCGTCGACCGCCCGCCGGAACCCCTCGTACGTCCCGTACGTGTGCCGGAACTCCGCCTTCCGTCTGCGCGTCGCCCGTTCCGACGCGGCGAGCACCGCGCAGGTGACCACCAGGCCGAGCGTCACTTCCATACCGCCGATCACGCCGTCTCCCCCGTTCCCGCACCGCCCGGACAGGCGGGCATCGACGATCAATCTAGTGGCCGGGGGTGACGAACCGGGCGGGTTCGGACCCGGCGGGCGGGTCGCTCCAGCGCGGCGCGAGGCCGGCGTCGAACAGTCGTGATCAAGCCGTAGCCGGAAGTATGGCCTCCGTCACAGCCCACTGGTCTAGTCCTTGCTGAAGTGTCCGGATGCGCACACTGCGAAGACTA
>NZ_WWIA01000683.1 GCF_009870065.1 Streptomyces sp. SID5785
TACGGTGGGCGCTGGGGCCGCGCCGCACGCCCGGCGGGCGGCGAGAGCCGCGAGCTCGGTGGTGCGTCCGCTGCCGGGGTCGCCGACGAGGGCGAGGACGGTCGCGTCCCCGGTGTCGAAGGCGGCCAGCTCGCGCACGACGTCCGGCCGCTCGACCGGGTCCGGGGCGGCGTCGGGGGCCGGGCCCTCGCTGCCGACGGAGACGGCGGCGAGCTGGAGCACGCCCGCCGCGTTCAGCTGGTCGCCGTAGGCGGGCACCGTCGTCGCGTTGCGCGCGAGGAGGCCGGCGAGGAGGCCCTGCGGGTCCGCGGCGACGGCCGTGTGCAGCGGGACGGCGAGCCCGGCGGAGCGGTGTCCGGTCTGCAGGGCGGTGCCGAGCACGGCAACGACGGCGCCGGTGACGGCGTCCAGCACGGGGCCGCCCGCGGCGCCGCCGCCGAGCCGCAGCGCGTCGGCGCCCGCGGTGCCCATGGCCAGCTCCATGACGTCGTCGATCGCGTGGAAGCGGTCGGTGGCCGTGTAGGTGGCGGGTCCGTGGCCGAGCACCCGCGCTTCGCGCCAGCCGCCGGCCGGGATGCGGACGTAGGCCCCGGTGGGCAGCGGGCCGCCGGGGGCCAGCGGCAGGGGCGGGACACCGAGTGCCTCGGCGCGTACGACGGCGAGGCCCACGGCCGGGAACTCGAGAACGGCCTCGGGGCCCACGACGCAGGTGGCGCCGCCCGGCGCGTGCAGCACGAGGCGGCCGAGCCCGTCCACGGCTTCGTGACCGGTGACCACGGTCCCCCGGTCGTCCACGGTGAATCCCGCTCCGCGCGGGCGCCCGGCCAGATCACAGATCCGAACCAGCGGCGGATCGACCATGCCGCTGAACCTCCCGCCGTTCTCCGCCACCCCCCGTGGTCTCGACGGTAGGCGCGAAATGATCAGCCGGACAGCGCTCGGGACGAACGCGCCCCCTTCCGCTCCCCCGGTTCACTCCGAGCGCCCGCTCGATGGGGTGAAGTCGCCCGGCACGGTGGACAGACCTGACAGAGGGGGGAACGGGGAGCGGCGGGCACCCGTCGACCGGGTGCCCGCCGCTCCACCGGCGCGTGCCGTCGTCCGGCGCGCCGTCAGCCGAAGACGGCCAGGCTCTTCGCCTTGCCCTTGGACTCCTCGACGAGCGCGAGGAGCGCCCCGTCGGCGCCGAACACACCGACGGGCCCGGCGCCCGCGTACTCGGCCGGCATCTCGAGCCGCACGCCGTTCAGAAGGAGCTTGGCGCGGCGTGCGTCTACCTCCCAGCGGGGGAAGGCGGAGCCGGCCGCCCGGGCCACCGGCATCACGTCGAGCGACTCCTGGAGCTGGTCCAGCGTCCGGGCGCTGTCGAGCTTGTAGGGCCCGACGCGGGTGCGGCGCAGCGCGGTCAGATGGCCGCCGACGCCGAGTCCGGCACCGAGATCACGGGCGAGGGCCCGGATGTAGGTGCCGGAGGAGCAGACGACGGACACGACCAGGTCGAGCACCGGGGTGCCGTCCTCGGCGACCGCGTCCCTGATGTCGTACACGGTGAAGGAGGAGACCCGGACCGGGCGGGCCGGGATCTCGAACTCCTCGCCCTCGCGGGCCCGCTTGTACGAGCGCACACCGTTGATCTTGATGGCGCTGACCTTGGACGGCACCTGCATGAGGTCGCCGGTCAGCTCGGCGATGCCCGCGTCGATCGCGTCGCGGCGCACGCCGGACGCGTCCGTGGACGAGGTGAGCTCGCCCTCGGCGTCGTCGGTGAGCGTGGTCTGCCCGAGCCGGATCGTGCCCAGGTACTCCTTCTCGGTCAGCGCGAGATGGCCGAGGAGCTTGGTGGCGCGCTCGACGCCGAGCACGAGGACACCCGTCGCCATCGGGTCGAGGGTGCCGGCGTGGCCGACGCGGCGGGTCCTGGCGATCCCGCGCATCTTGGCCACGACGTCGTGCGAGGTGAAGCCCGACGGCTTGTCGACGATGACGAGGCCGTCGGGCACAGGGGTGCGGTCGGACATGCTCAGGCGTCGCCGTCCTTGTCGGCGGCGTCCGTGTCGTCGTCCTCGGGCTTCTTGTACGGGTCGGCGTCCCCGGCGAACGAGGCGCCCGCGGACGCCTCCCGCACCTGGGCGTCCGAGGACCGCGCCCGGTCGAGGAGGTCCTCGATCGTCCTGGCGTTGTCCGGCAGGGCGTCCGCGACGAAGGTCAGGGTCGGCGTGAACTTCACGCCGGCTGCCGCACCGACCGCGGAGCGCAGGATGCCCTTGGCGCTCTCCAGACCGGCGGCCACCTCGGCCCGCTGCTCGTCGTCCCCGTACACCGTGTAGAAGACGGTCGCCTCCCGCAGGTCACCGGTGACGCGGGTGTCCGTGATGGTGACGTGGGTGCCGAGCCGCGGGTCCTTGATCCCGCGCTGCAGCTTCTGGGCCACCACCTCTCGGATGAGGTCCGCCAGCCTCTTGGCGCGCGCGTTGTCGGCCACTGGTCCGTCTCCTTAAGTGCTTACTTCTTCTTGCTTCAGTCTTCGTCGCTGTGGAGTCTGCGTCGAACCGAGAGCAGTTCCACCTCGGGGCGCCCGGCAACCAGCCGCTCGCAGCGGTCCAGTACGTCGCTGAGGTGTCCCGTGTCCCCGGAGACCAGCGCGAGCCCGATCTCGGCCCTGCGATGGAGGTCCTGGTTTCCCGTCTCCGCCGCACTCACCGCGTACTTGCGCTGGAGTTCGGCCACGATCGGGCGAACGAGGGAGCGTTTCTCCTTGAGCGAGTGGACGTCGCCGAGGAGCAGATCGAAGGACAGAGTCCCCACATACATGTGTGTCCGGATGTCCCGCCGGTTCGGGTTCGTAAGGGCGCCACAAGCTGACGCCGATACGGGAACCGTACACGCAACGGCCGGGGCCGATCGACGGAAATAAGTCCCGCCGACCGGCCCCGGTCGCGTGTCAGGTCAGACGCGCGGCTTCTCGCGCATCTCGTACGTCGCGATGACGTCGTCGACCTTGATGTCGTTGAAGTTGCCGAGGTTGATACCGCCCTCGAACCCTTCGCGGATCTCGGTGACGTCGTCCTTGAAGCGACGCAGACCGGAGATGTTGAGGTTCTCCGCGATGACCTTGCCATCGCGCAGCAGGCGCGCCTTGGTGTTGCGCTTGACCTCTCCGGACCGGACGAGCACACCGGCGATGTTGCCCAGCTTGGACGACTTGAAGACCTCGCGGATCTCCGCCGTGCCGAGCTCGACCTCCTCGTACTCCGGCTTGAGCATGCCCTTGAGGGCCGCCTCGATCTCCTCGATGGCCTGGTAGATCACCGAGTAGTACCGGACGTCGACGCCCTCGCGCTCCGCCATCTGCTGCGCACGGCCGGCTGCCCGGACGTTGAAGCCGATGACGATGGCGTCGGAGCCGGTCGCCAGGTTGATGTCGGACTCGGTGACCGCACCCACACCGCGGTGCAGGACCCGGATGTCGACCTCTTCGCCGACGTCGAGCTGGAGCAGCGAGGACTCGAGAGCCTCCACCGAACCGGACGCGTCGCCCTTGATGATGAGGTTGAGCTCCTGCACCAGACCGGCCTTGAGGGCCTCGTCCAGGTTCTCCAGGGAGAACCGGACGCCGCGGCGCGCGAAGTTGGCGTTGCGCTCGCGGGCGGCACGCTTCTCGGCGATCTGACGGGCCGTACGGTCCTCGTCGACCACCAGGAAGTTGTCGCCGGCACCCGGGACGTTGGTGAGACCGAGCACGAGGACGGGGGTCGAGGGACCCGCTTCCTCGACGTTGTTCCCGCTGTCGTCGAGCATCGCGCGGACACGGCCGTACGCGTCGCCGACGACCATCGTGTCGCCGATGCGCAGCGTGCCGCGCTGGACCAGGACCGTCGAGACGGCACCGCGGCCCTTGTCGAGGTGCGACTCGATCGCAATACCCTGCGCGTCCTGCTCCGGGTTGGCCCGCAGGTCGAGCGAGGCGTCCGCGGTCAGGACCACGGCCTCGAGGAGGGACTCGATGTTGAGGCCCTGCTTGGCGGAGATGTCGACGAACATGGTGTCGCCGCCGTACTCCTCGGCCACCAGGCCGTACTCGGTCAGCTGACCGCGCACCTTGGTCGGGTCGGCACCCTCGACGTCGATCTTGTTGACCGCGACGACGATCGGGACCTCGGCGGCCTTGGCGTGGTTGAGCGCCTCGACCGTCTGCGGCATGACGCCGTCGTTGGCCGCGACCACGAGGATCGCGATGTCGGTCGACTTCGCACCACGGGCACGCATGGCGGTGAACGCCTCGTGACCCGGGGTGTCGATGAAGGTAATGCGACGCTCTTCGTCGTTCACCTCGGTCGTGACCTGGTAGGCACCGATGTGCTGCGTGATGCCGCCGGCCTCGCCCGCGATGACGTTCGTCTTGCGGATGGTGTCGAGCAGGCGGGTCTTGCCGTGGTCGACGTGACCCATGACGGTGACGACCGGCGGACGGGACATGAGCATGTCCTCGCCGCCCTCGTCCTCGCCGAACTCGATGTCGAAGGACTCGAGCAGCTCGCGGTCCTCCTCCTCCGGGCTGACGACCTCGAGGACGTAGTTCATCTCGCCCGCGAGCAGCTGGAGGGTCTCGTCGGAGACGGACTGCGTGGCAGTGACCATCTCGCCGAGGTTCATCATCACGGCGACGAGCGAGGCCGGGTTGGCGCCGATCTTCTCCGCGAAGTCGGTCAGCGACGCACCACGCGACAGGCGGACGGTCTGTCCGTTGCCGCGAGGCAGCATGACGCCGCCCACCGACGGGGCCTGCATGGCCTCGTACTCCTGGCGCCTCTGCCGCTTCGACTTGCGACCACGACGGGCGGGCCCGCCGGGACGGCCGAACGCACCCTGCGTGCCACCACGGCCACCGGGACCGCCGGGACGGCCACCGAAGCCGGGACGACCGCCGCCGCCACCGGGACGGCCGGCGAAGCCGCCGCCACCGCCACCGGGACCGCCGGGACGGCCGGCGAAGCCGCCGCCACCGCCGCCGCCGGGACGACCGGCGAAGCCGGGACGACCGCCGCCACCGCCGCCGGGACGACCGCCGCCACCCGGGCCGCGGCCACCGGGGCCACCACCGGGACGGGGGCCGGCCGCGGGACGCTGCGGCATCATGCCGGGGTTCGGACGGTTGCCGCCGCCGGGACGCGGACCGGCCGCGCCGCCCTGCGGACGGGGCATGCCGCCGGGCGTCGGACGGGGACCGCCCTGACCCTGCGA
>NZ_WWIA01000684.1 GCF_009870065.1 Streptomyces sp. SID5785
CCCGTCGGCCGGGCGCCGGCTCAGGTCGCTCCACCGATGCCGGTAGACGGCCTCGGTGATCGCCCGGAAATTCGTGTGCGCCGGGACCGCGAGCAGCGCCACCCCGTGCGCCCGGCACGCCTCGACGACGGCCTGCGGCACGGTGCCGTGCGTCTCCTCGCCCGCGAGCAGCGCCGTCGCGCCGTTCGCCGCGAGTGCCGAGACGAAGCGCTCGGTGCGGGCCGGCGCCGCCTCGTCCGGATGCCACCACACGAGGCCGCTGAGCACGACGTCCCCCGACTGCAGAAAGCGTGACGGGTCCTCCAGGTCGGTCGCGGTGACCCCGCCGACGCTCTGGGCGAGCAGATTCTCGCCACTCCACAGAAGCGTGAGATCGAGCCCCTCGATCTCGAGGAGATCCCCGACGCGCATGGTGCTGCTCCCTGTACGGCCGTCGCCCGGCCACGGTGACACGAACCCCGAACGGCTTGCACATGCAAGGTGAACGGGGGTCCCGTCATCGTAAATACAAGGCCGCGGCAGGGGAATCCTCTTTGGTGGATCCACCAAGGACGGGGTGCGGGCCTCGGTGGAATTACGTGCCGGACACCAGTCGTCCCGCACCGGCGCCGGCGCTTCACTGGCAGAAAGCGACCGGCCGAAACGGGTGGGGCATGGATCTGAACACGGTTCTCGACGTACGGGACGGACGCCGCAGGGCGCCCTGGCGGCAGGGCGACGCCTGGCTCGGCGGCGGCACCTACCTCTTCTCCGAGCCCCAGCCGCACCTGCGCCGGCTCGTGGATCTGAGCCGGATGGGCTGGGAACCGGTGCTCCGGCACCCCGACGGATCCCTCGAGATCGCCGCCACCTGCACCGTCGCCCAGCTGTCCCGCTACGGCAGGACCCTCGACGCTCCCGCCGCGCCGCTCTTCGAGCAGTGCTGCCGCGCCTTCCTCGCCTCGTTCAAGATCTGGAACATGGCGACCGTGGGCGGCAACCTCTGCAACGCGCTGCCCGCGGGACCGATGATCTCCCTCACCTCCGCCCTCGACGGCGTGTGCCTGCTGCGCGCCCAGGACGGCACCTCCCGGCGGGTGCCCGCCGCGGAGTTCGTCACCGGCGCGGGACGCAAGGACCTCGGCGAGGGCGAACTGCTGCGCTCGGTGACCCTGCCCGCGGCCGCCCTGGACCGCCGCACCGCCTTCCGTCAGGCGTCCCTCTACGGGCTCGGGCGCTCCGGCGCCCTGGTCATCGGGACCCTCGACCCGCGCGACGGCTCCCTCGCGGTCACCGTCACGGCCGCGACGGTGCGCCCCTTCCGCCTGTGGTTCGCGCTGCCGCCCACCCGGGACGCGCTCCGCGCCGCGATCGACACGGCCGTCGGCGGCTCCGACTGGTACGACGACATCCACGGACTGCCGCGCTGGCGACGCCACATGGCGCTCCACCTGGCCGAGCAGGTCCGCCACGAACTCACCGAGGACGGTGTGCGATGAGCTACGGCATCGAGGTCAACGGCCGCGCCCACGAGGACGATCCGCGTCCCGGCCAGTGCCTGCGCACCTACCTCAGGGAGCACGGCTGGTTCGGCGTCAAGAAGGGCTGCGACGCGGGAGACTGCGGTGCCTGCACCGTCCACGTCGACGGCGAACCCGTGCACAGCTGTCTCTACCCGGCCGTCCGTGCGGACGGCCGCCGCGTCACCACCGTCGAGGGCCTCGCCGCGCCCGACGGCGAACTCCACCCCGTCCAGCGGAAGTTCCTCGACGCCCAGGGCTTCCAGTGCGGCTTCTGCACCGCCGGGTTCCTCATGACGACCGCCGCCCTTGAGGCAGAGCGCGGCACCGCCCACGACGACGGCAAGCTCGACGACCTGCCCCGCGCCTTCAAGGGCAACATCTGCCGCTGCACCGGCTACCGCGCCGTCGAGGACGCCGTCCGCGGTGTCCGGCACACCGAACGCCCCTGCGCGGGAAAGGCGGTGGGCGCCAGCCCGGGCGCCCCCGCAGGGCCCCAGGTCGTCACCGGCGCCGCCCGCTACACCTTCGACGTCGAGGTCCCCGGGCTGCTCCACATGAAACTGCTCCGCTCCCCGCACCCGCACGCCCGCATCACCGCGATCGACACCGCCGCCGCGCTGCGGGTCCCCGGCGTGCACGCCGTCCTCACCCACGAGGACGCCCCCGAGCGGCTCTACTCCAGTGCCCGGCACGAACACCCCACCGAGGACCCCGACGACACCCGTGTCCTCGACTCCACCGTCCGGTACGTGGGCCAGCGCGTCGCCGCCGTCGTCGCCGACAGCGAACAGGCCGCCGAGGAGGGCTGCCGGCGCGTCGAGGTCACGTACGAGGTGCTGCCGCACGTCACCGACCCCGAAGCCGCGATGCGCCCCGGCGCCCCCACCGTCCACGCCGACAAGGGCGAGGCCCAGCGCATCGCCCGCGCCGCCGACAACGTCGCGGGCGAGGTGCACGGCGAGACCGGCAGCGTCGACGAGGGCTTCGCCGAGGCCGACCTCGTCCACGAGGCGACCTACCGCACCCAGCGCGTCCAGCACGCCAGCCTGGAGACCCACGGCTGCGTCGCCTCCTTCGAACCCAAGGAGGACGGCACCGGCGACCGGATCGTCGTGCGTTCCAGCACCCAGACACCGTTCCTCACCCGCCGTGCCCTGTGCGCGCTGTACGACCTGCCCGAAGACGGCGTACGGGTCGTCGCAGGCCGGGTCGGCGGCGGCTTCGGCGGCAAGCAGGAGATGCTCACCGAGGACATCGTGACCCTCGCCGCGCTCAGGCTGCGCCGTCCCGTCAAGCTCGAGTACACCCGCGCCGAGCAGTTCCACGGCGCCACCACCCGCCACCCCTTCACCGTCACCGTCAGGATCGGGGCCCGCGCCGACGGCACCCTGACGGCGCTGCGGATGCGGGTCGTCGCCAACACCGGCGCGTACGGCAACCACGGGCCCGCCGTCATGTTCCACAGCGTCGGCGAGTCCTTCGCCGTGTACCGCGTCCCGCACAAGAAGGTCGACGCCTACTCCGTCTACACGCACACCGTTCCCGCGGGCGCCTTCCGCGGCTACGGCCTCGGCCAGGTCACCTTCGCCCTGGAGTCCGCGATCGACGAGACCGCCCGCCGCCTCGGCATGGACCCGCTCGTCCTCCGCGAGAAGAACGTCATCGGCCCCGGCGACCGCATGATCAGCCCCATCGGTGAGGAGGAGGACCTGCACATCGCCTCGTACGGACTCGCCCAGTGCCTCGGCATCGTGCGCCGTGCCATCGCCGAGGACACCAGCGCCGCACAGGCGCCGCCCGGCTGGCTGACCGGCCAGGGCACCGCCCTCGCCATGATCGCGACCGGGCCGCCCGGCGGCCACTACGCCGACGCGACGGTCACCCTGCTCCCGGACGGCACGTACGACATCGCCGTGGGCACCGCCGAGTTCGGCAACGGCACCACCACCGTCCACCAGCAGATCACCGCGGGCGCGCTCCACACCACCGTCGACCGCCTCACCGTCCGGCAGTCCGACACGGACGTCGTCCGGCACGACACCGGGGCCTTCGGCTCCGCCGGCACCGTCGTCGCGGGCAAGGCCGTGCTCCTCGCCTCCGAAGCCCTCGCCGGGCGGTTGCGGACCTTCGCCGCCCGGTACACGGGCGTCGCCCGGCATCTGTGCACGCTCGGCGCCGAGGCCGTCGACTGCGCGGGGCGCCTCGTCACGCTCAAGGAACTGCACGAGGCGGCGTGCGCCGCCGGGGCGCGGGACGAGCTCAGCGCGGAGGGGCACTGGGGCGGGACCCCGCGCTCGGTCGCGTTCAACGCCCAGTGGTTCCGGATCGCCGTCGACCCCGACACCGGCGAGATGCGCATCCTGCGCAGCGTGCACGCCGCCGACGCGGGCAAGGTCATGAACCCGATGCAGTGCCGCGGCCAGGTCGAGGGCGGCGTCGCCCAGGCGCTGGGCGCCACCCTCTTCGAGACCGTACGGGTCGACGAGCGCGGGGAGGTCACCACCGCCGCGTTCCGCCGCTACCGGCTCCCGCAGTTCGCCGACGTGCCCCGCACCGAGGTCCACTTCATGGAGACCACCGACGCGATCGGGCCGCTCGGCGCCAAGTCCATGAGCGAGAGCCCCTTCAACCCCGTCGCGCCCGCCTTCGCCAACGCGCTGCGGGACGCCACCGGGCTGCGCCTGACCGAGACGCCGTTCACCCGCGACCGCGTCTGGCTCGCCCTGGACGAGGCCCGGGCCGGGCGGCCACGGTGACTGGTGCCCGTGGCGGAGACTGCGCACACTGACGGCATGGCCGACGACGAGGCAGCAGCGGCAGCACCGGCAGCACCGGCAGCACCGGACCCGGGGCTCTTCGGGCCCTCCTCGGTGACCTGGCACGTGCACGCCGACCCCATGATGTGGATCGCGGGGGTGCGCGCCCTGTACCTCCAGGCCCTGCACCCCCGCGCCGTCCGCGGCGTCCTGCAGAACTCCGACTTCCGGCGCGACGCCTGGGGCCGCCTGCTGCGCACCGCGAGCTTCGTCGGCACCACCACTTACGGCACCACCGAGGCCGCCGAGCGGGCCGGTGCCCGGGTCCGCGCGATCCACCGCAGGCTCGGTGCCACCGACCCCGCCACCGGCGAACGGTACGGCGTCGACGAACCCGCCCTGCTGCTCTGGGTGCACTGCGCCGAGATCGACTCCTACCTGCACGTCGCCCGGCGCTCCGGATTCCCGCTCACCGACGCCCAGGCCGACCGGTACGTCGCCGAACACCGCACCAGCGCCCGCCTGGTGGGACTCGACCCCGACGACGTCCCCGGCGACAGGCGGGAACTGGCGGACTACTTCACCGCGGTGCGGCCCGACCTGGCCGCCGGTCCCGAGGCCCGCGAGGTCGACGACTTCCTGCGACGGCCGCCCGTCCACCCGCTCCTGGTCCCGGCCCGCGCGCTCGTGTGGCGGCGCGCCGCGAACCTCGCGTACGCCGCCCTCCCGGTGTGGGCCCACGCCCTGTACGGCCGGGCCGCCCCCGCCCCGCGCGCCGTCACCCGCCGCCTGCGCACCACCGGCACCGCCCTGCGCGCCGTCCCCGCGACGCTCCGCTGGCAACTGCCTCCGAAACACGTCCTGTCGGCCGTGGCACGACTTGGTCCCGAGACGCGTCCGGCACCGTACAAAGTCGGCAGAAGGGTAGCCATACTGGACGGGCCGGGGGAGGGCACGGCGAGCTGACGGGGGCGACAGCGGACATGCCAGAGCTGGGGGAGACGCGCGACACCAGGCTGATCCACGGGCGGTACCGGCTGCTCGACCTGATCGGCAGAGGCGGCATGGGCGAGGTGTGGCGCGCCCGCGACGAGGCGCTCGGCCGGCACGTCGCCGTCAAGTGCCTCAAACCGCTCGGACCGCAGCGCGACCGGTCCTTCACCCGCGTCCTGCGCGAGCGGTTCCGCCGCGAGGCCCGGGCCGCCGCAGCCCTCCAGCACCGCGGGATCACCGTCGTCCACGACTTCGGCGAGTACGAGGGCATCCTCTACCTGGTCATGGAGCTCCTGGAGGGCCGCGACCTGAGCCGGCTCCTGGAGGACAACCGCGGGCACCCGCTGGACGTCGACACCGTCGAGGACGTCGCCGCGCAGGTCGCCGCCGCGCTGGCCTACACCCACGACCAGGGCATCGTGCACCGGGATCTGAAGCCCGCGAACATCGTGCGCCTCGGCGACGGCACCGCCAAGATCTGCGACTTCGGCATCGCCCGGCTCGGCCACGACATCGGCTTCACCGCCCGGCTCACCGGCACCGGCATGGCGATGGGCACCCCGCACTACATGTCGCCCGAGCAGATCGGCGGCGACCACGTCGACCGGCGCAGCGACCTGTACTCGCTCGGCTGCGTCCTGTACGAGATCGCCACGGGCGTCCCGCCGTTCGACCTCGCCGACGCCTGGGCGGTGCTCGTCGGCCACCGCGACACCGCCCCCGAACCGCCCCGCAGCCACCGGCCCGACCTGCCCGCCCACCTGGACCGCATCATCATCGACCTGCTCGCCAAGGACCCCGAGGACCGGCCCTCGGACGCCGCCGACCTGGCCGGACGCCTCGCCGCGGGCCGGACCGGCGCCCGCGTCCCGCTGCCGCGCGCCTCCTCCGGGGCGCGCGAGCCCCGACTGCCGTCCTGGACGCGGG